>JAGLBK010000029.1 GCA_018260275.1 Deinococcus sp. | reverse complement strand
CACGCCCGGAGATAGGCTCCGGGCGCTCCCATTTCAACCCCTGTCGGTCATAGTTCCAGCGAACTACCAACGGCTGGTATCTGGAAAACTACGATATGCCGCAGACGCTGGCGACTGGCACGCTCCTCGGAGCGGCTGGAGATGGACGCCTGAGCGCGGCGTCGCGCCGTGACCTGGCTGAAGCTGCCGCCGCAGTCCTGGCTAGCGGCGAACACGCGGGCAAGGTCTATGAGCTGGGAGGCGACCAGGCTTTTACGCTGGCTGAACTGGCCGCGGCTATTGGCGAACAGGGCGATAGGGAAGTGGTTTACCGTGACCTGCCCGAGGACGAGTACGCCAGAACCCTGGAGAGCTTCGGCCTGCCGCCAGCGCTGACCCAGATGCTGGCCTCGTCGGACGAAAGTATCAAACGCGGCGAGATGCAGACCGAGAGTTCAGACCTGCGTGAGCTGATTGGACATCCAACTACCTCGCTTAAAGAAGCCGTTGCCGCACAACTTGGCAAGCTCCGGTAGAACACCGGGCCACCCCTCACTTTGAATCATTTTCATGACGCTGCCTCGCGGACACCCTTGCCTTTAGGGCAGCTTGCATAATTACGCCATTTGTGGAATCCCACTCCAAACGGCTCCATTATTCCAGCTGCTCATTCAAAGCCACTCGCTCCGCTCGGCATCAAAAGCCACAAACAACGTGGCCTTTTGCAAACTGCTCTGGGCATGTGTGCCATCTAACAGCGTGATTTAATTGCTCCCAGAGGGATTCTGGCTTAGTTCGTAGCTTGAGGGCCGGGTGACATGCGTTCAAATTTGACAAGTTCAAGGTGTGAAAAGTAGTCGCGTCAATGTTCTCAGTGATGGAGCACAATCCTGCCAAACAGGGCTTGACTTACTGCGCGGCGGTGCTGGGTCTCTCGGCGGTCCTGACGACCTCGGCGGTGGCGTTTCAGGCGGTCAAAATCGCCGGAGTCGCGTACCTGATTTACCTGGGCATCAGGGCGCTGCTGGAAAAGGCCAGACCGCTGCATCTGCCCCAGGCGGCGCAGGTGTCGGTGCATAAAACTTTCAGCCAGGGCGTCCTGACCGAGCTGCTCACCCCCAAGACGGCGTGGTTTTTTCTGGCCTTTCTGCCGCAGTTCGTGCGCCCCGGCCACGGCGCGGTCACGCTGCAACTGCTGACCCTTGGCCTGACCTTTGTGCTGATGAGCGCCGTGTATACCGCCCTGTTTGCCCTGACCGGAAGCCGGGTGGCCCGCCTGCTCGCCAGAAATCCGGCGGCTGGCCCGCTGTCCAGCAAACTGATTGGCGTGGTGTATCTGACACTGGTGCCCGGCTGGCCTTTGAACATGTCTGAAATTGAACCTCGGCTCTATCGACAATCTTGACCTGTGTATATAGTTGACTTAAGTGAACTATTGACCTAGATTCTGGGGATGAGCGATTCTTCTCCAGTCATTCCTGACCCTATTCCGCAGACGCTTTACCGCCACATTCTGGTCGGCACGGGCGGTGCACCACACTCGCAGGTGGCCGTGGCCCGCGCTATTGCCCTGGCCAAGCACTACGGGGCCACCCTGCACGTCGTGACCGTGGTGCCGCAGGGGGCCAGCCCGCTGATGAACGCCGCCGTCGCCTTTCCAGGGGCCGAGACCTTCGAGGCGCAGGCTAAGCAGGACGTCTATGCCAACCGCGCCGCTCACCTGACCCGGACTGCCGAGGCAATTCGCGCCCACGAGGTCACGGTGGTCGAGCATCTGGTGCCCGCGCTCAAGCCCGCCGACGCGATTCTGACGGTGGCCCGCGAGGCTGGCATCGATCTGATCGTGCTGGGCCGCAAGCACAAGAGCGCCTGGAGTGCGGCCCTGGCGGGCAGCGTCTCGGATATGGTCAGCCACGCCTCGCCCGTAGACGTGCTGATTGCCCGTTAAGGCTGTGACTACCAGTGCCGCCCCCGCCCTGACCGACGAAGCCATCGTGCGTTTTCTGAGCGGCTTATGGCACCTCAACCGCCGGATTAAGCACGACCTTCAGCCCCTGCTGGAGACTTACGGTCTGGATGTGCGCCGTTATTTCATTCTGGTCGCCATCCGGCAGGGCACGGTCTACCCCAAGGAACTCAGCGAGAAGTTGCAGATTCCCTCTACACTGCTCAGCCGCTACATCGACCAGCTGGTGCAACTGCAGTTTCTGGAACGCCAGATCGACCCGCACGACTCGCGCCGCACCCGCCTGAATCCCACCCCCGCCGGTGAGCAGGTACTGCAGGACGCCGCCGCCGCCATCAAGGCGCACACCAGCCAGCGCCTCCGGGCCATTGACCCTGGCAGATTGCTGGTGATGCTCGACACCATGCAGGAACTCGGCGACACTACGCCGCCTGCTCAAAAGCCGCCGCCCCAGAAGCCCACCTCAAAATCTCAGGAGAAAAAAGAATGACTGCCCCCACTGTTCCCCCACCCGCCGAGACGCGCCGGCACTATTCCAAGCAGGAAAAGCAGATTACGCTGACTGGCCTCCTCATCGTCTTTCTGCTGGCGGCCCTCTCACAGAACATCGTTTCCACGGCCATGCCGCGCATCGTCGAAAGCCTACACGGATTCAACCTCTACACCTGGGTCACCACCGCCTACCTGCTCGCCAGTACGGTCATGGTGCCGATTTACGGCAAGCTGTCCGATCTGTACGGGCGCAAGCCCATCCTGATTTTCGGCATCGTGATGTTTTTGCTGGGTTCCGCACTGTGCGGCCTCAGCGGTGAGCCGTGGCTGGGCAACTTCCTGGGCGGCGGCATGAACCAGCTCATTGCCTTCCGCGCCGTCGCCGGATTTGGGGGCGCGGCGCTCTTTACCATTGCTTTCACCATCCTGGCCGACATGTTCGACCCCGCTGAACGCGCCAAGTTCGGTGGCTTTTTCGGGGCCATCTTTGGCCTGAGCATGGTGCTGGGGCCGATGATTGGCGGCTGGCTGACCGACACGCTGTCATGGCGCTGGACGTTCTACGCCAACCTGCCGCTGGGCCTGCTGGCACTGTTCATCATCATCGCCAAGATGCCGCGCATCGGCACCAAGACCGGCGGCAAAATCGACTGGCTGGGGGCGATATTCATCCTGGGCGCGACTGTTCCGCTGCTGCTGGCCCTGACCTGGGGCGGCACCCAGCACCCCTGGAACAGCCCGCTGATTCTGGGCCTGTTCGCCGGGGCTGCCATCAGCCTGGTGCTGTTTTTGCTGGTCGAGAGCCGCACCAGGGACGCCATCATTCCGCTGGGCCTGTTCCGCGTCCCCATGTTCAGCATCGGCAACCTGGCCGCCTTCATCATCAACATGGCGTTCTTCGGCATCATCATGTTCCTGCCCCTGTACATGCAGATGGTACTGGGCGTGTCGAGCACCAAGTCGGGCATGAGCATGCTGCCGCTGATGCTGGGCCTGATGGGAGCCAGCATCACCAGCGGTAACATCGTGGCCCGCACCGGCAAGTACAAGCCCTGGATTATCGGCGGCACCCTGATTCTGGTTCTGGGGGTCTGGACGCTGGAAGGCCTGCGGGCCGACAGCACCCTGCCCGACCTGTACTGGCGCATGTTCCTGGTCGGCCTGGGCCTCGGCCCTGCCCAGAGCCTCTTTACCCTCGCCATTCAGAGCGCCGTGAGCATGAAGGAACTGGCCGTGGCGACCTCCAGCAGCCAGTTTTTCCGGCAGATTGGCGGCACCATCGGCGCGGCGATTTTCGGTACCATCCTGATGAACAACCTGCACACCGAGATGCCCAAGTACATGCCCCAGATGCCCGGCAATCAGGCAATGGACAGCAAAAATATGGATTTGAGTGCCATGCGTGCGTCCAGCAACGGCCAGGGCAACCCCATCCAGACCAAAATTGACGAGGCGATGAAAGCCCAGTACACCCAGATTGAAAAGGCGCTGAACGGCGACGCCGCCGCGCAGCAGGCGATTAAGTCTAATCCGCAGCTGCCGAATGAACTGAAGACGCTGGCGACGGGCGGCCTGAAAGCGCAGGTACACCAGAAACTGACGGCGCAGGCCAGCAGCATCGGTGACATCCTCATCACCGGTGAAAAGGGCCGCAATGTGCTGGTGCAGAGTGCCGAAACTCCCGCTACCCTCAAAACCCAGCTGAAAGCCATCCCCGCACAGGCGTTTGCTACGCCGCAGGCTTCAGCAGCGGTGGCGACCAAAGTTCAGCAGGGAATTCTGGCCCAGGAACCGGCGGTGTACCAGCAGGCCAAAACGCAGGCGCTGGCCCAGATCAAGACCCAGTTCGACACGCAGGCCAAAACGCTGGGCGAGAAGGTCAACACCGGGATGAAACAGGGCTTTACCGCCAGCATGGTCGGCGTGTTCCGCAACGCCATCTGGTTCGCGGTGGCCGGGTTCCTGATTTCGCTGTTCGTGCCAGTGGTCACGCTGCGCAAGAGTGGGCCTGCGCCTGCCGCAACAGCCACAGAAAAAACCGTCTCCACCAACTGAAGCTCCATTCACCTCACTCCGTCCAGCCGGGCGGGGTGATTTTTTGTTCTGGAGAGGGCGCAGTTCATCAGGTGGGCGGTCTGGGCAGGGCACTCCCACCTCTCAGGGCGGGCCATTATCCTGCACTCTGCCCTTCCTGATATCGACACGGCTGTCGCTGATAGGCCACAACGTCTCCATGAACAGCCTGGCCGACCTGATTGTTAAACTGGCGCTGAATCCACAATTACACGTCCGCGAAAGCCTGGGCGTCAGCCAGGGTTAAAGGAGAAGAGTATGCAAAAGCGCACTTTAGGGCAGGGGTTAGAAGTTTCGGCGATGGGTCTGGGCTGCATGCGCATGAGCTTCGGCGACGCGCCCATCGGCGACCACGCCGAGATGGTGCAGTTTCTGCGCTCGGCTGTCGAACGCGGCGTGACTTTCTTCGACACTGCCGAGGTGTACGGCCCTTTTACCAACGAGGAACTGCTGGGCGAGGCGCTGGAGCCGTACAGGGGCAAAGTCGTCATTGCCACCAAGTTCGGTTTCCAGCCCGGCCCCGATGGCAAACCCGCCCCTGGCACCGGCACCAACAGCCGCCCCGAGCGCATCCGGCAGGTGGCCGAGGAATCCCTCAAGCGTCTGCGGGTAGACACCATCGACCTGTTCTACCAGCACCGCCCCGACCCCGCCGTGCCTGTCGAGGACGTGGCAGGCACCGTCAGGGAACTGATACAGGAAGGCAAGGTGCGCCACTTTGGCCTCTCCGAATCGAGCGCCGAGCAGATTCGCCGTGCCCATGCTGTCCAACCCGTGACTGCCCTGCAAAGCGAATACTCCATCTGGTGGCGCGAGATCGAGGAAAACGGCGTGCTGAGCACCCTGGAAGGACTGGGCATCGGTCTGGTGCCTTACAGTCCGCTGGGACGCGGTTTCCTGACTGGCACCATTACGCCTGACCAGAAATTTGCTGACAACGATATCCGCGCCAAGAATCCACGCTTTACCCCTGAAGCGATTCAAGCGAATCAGGCTGTGGTTGACCTGCTGGGGCGCATCGGCAGTGAGAAGCAGGCCACGCCAGCTCAGATTGCTCTGGCGTGGTTACTGGCGCAAAAACCCTGGATCGTGCCGATTCCCGGCAGCCGCAAACTGTCGCGCCTGGACGAGAACAATGGGGCGGTGGATATCACGCTGACACCGCAAGATTTGCAGGATATCGAGGCAGCCATGTCGCGCATTGAGGTAGTCGGACACCGGTATTGATGTAGCTCGCAGCTCAGCTCTTCAGCGCCTTATACAGGGTCTCGTGGCCCCCGCAAAAGACTTTTGCGGGGGCCGTTTTCTATTCTCCAGCGGGCACTCTTGCTCTGACTTCCATAACCTTTTTGATTTGACCAACAATGCATTGTCAGTCCGATGGCTATCGCCGATTTCCGCTGAGTGTATCTTTCCCATTCATCTGGCTCCGCCAGCAATTGCCGTAGTCTTTTTGCGCCTGGTAACAGTTGTAGACTCCCCCAACCAATTGGGCCAGGGTCACCTGGCGTGCTGTTCCATTCTGGCGCTCGATTCGCTGAGTTTCACTGAAATCAGTGACGCGGATGGAGCATCGAAGCAAGCGACGCCTTTCAGGACTATAAAACTTTAGCCGTTAGGGTCAGCCCCAGAACAGTAGGCCAGATCAGGCGGAACTTTTATTCTCATTCCCCCGTAATGGTTCCTGAAGGGGCAACTTCCCTTCGTGAGTGTCCTCAGCTGGAGCGACAAACCAGATGAACGCTCGATAGGAATCCCATGAATGACTTTCTGCAAACGGCTCTGACGTTTCCCACTCTCCCCTGGAGCATCTTTTTTACTGCGTGCGCGTTGTACTGGCTGGTGGCGTCCCTGGGTCTGGTCGGACACCACCACGCCGACGGGGGTGGAGGCGGGGACGGTGGGGGCGGCCACCACGACGTTCAGCATGGCGATGGGCATAACGGTGAGGGGCCGCACGACGCCAGCCTGCTCGCCCGACTGGGGCTGGACGGAGTGCCCCTGATGGTCATGCTCGCCTGCCTGAGCTTTTGCGGCTGGCTGGCGTGCTATTTCACGCAGCTGCTGGTGCTGCGTCACCTGCCACCGGCCACGCGGCTGCTGCCTGACCTGCTCACCCTGATTCTGTCGCTGGTTCCCGCCGTCGCCCTGACCAACTGGTTCATCCGGCCAGTGCGTCAGGCGTTCAAGGTGCTGAACCCGGACGAGACCAAACGGATTACCGGACTCACCGGCACCGTCAGCACGCCCTACGCCGACGAGCGTTATGGCATGGCAGAGGTTCACGACGGCGGCGCGGGGCTGCTGCTGCAAATCCGTACGCGGCCCGGTCAGCGCTTCGGACGCGGTCAGCAGGTGGTTCTGCTGGACTACCGCCCCGACGAAAACAGTTATCTGGTCGCCGCCGAAGCGGAGTTTTAGGGCCGCATCAAGTCCCCCTCTCCCCTGTTGACCTCTCTATTTCCCCCATTCAGTTCCAGTTCCAAGGAGCCTTTGCCCATGCCCACTTCTCTTTCGCTGTTCATGCCATTCATCATCGGTGTCGGTCTGCTGGTGGTCGTTCTGCTCGGCATCATTGCGCTGTTCCGCGCCTTCTATTACAAGGTCGAGCAGGGCACCGCGCTGATTATCAACGACCTGTCGCAGCATCCCAAGGTACGTTTTACCGGCGGGCTGGTTATTCCAGTGCTCTACAAGGCCGAGACCATGCGTATCAGCCTGATTACCCTGCAGATTGACCGCCGGGGCAAGGAGGGCCTAATTTGCCGCGACAACATCCGCGCCGACATCAGCGTGGCGTACTACCTGCGCGTCAACGAGACCACCGAGGACGTGCTGAAGGTCGCCAAGGCCATCGGCGCACACCGGGCTTCCGACCTGAACGCCGTGGACGCGCTGTTCAACGCCAAATTCAGCGAGGCGCTGAAGACCGTGGGCAAACGCTTTGATTTCGTGGAACTGTTTGAAAAACGCGAGGAATTCCGCGACGAAATCGTGCAGGTTATCGGCCGCGACCTCAACGGCTACGTGCTCGAAGACGTGGCGATTGACTACCTGGAGCAGACGCCCAAAGACCTGCTGGACCCCAGCAACATCATGGACGCCGAGGGGATTCGCAAAATTACCGCGCTGACGGGTTCGCACAACGTGGTGACCAACGAACTGACCCAGAACGCGCATCTGGCCGTGACCAAGAAAAACGTGGAAACCCGCGAGGCGACGCTGGCCCTGGAACGTCAGCAGGCCGAGGCCGAGGCCCGACAGCGCCGCGAAATCGAGACCATTCAGGCCCGCGAACAGGCCGAAACCGGCAAGGTGCGCGAGGAGCAGCGCCTGATTCACGAGGCCGCCCGTATCCAGACGACCGAGCAGATGGAAATCCGCGACCAGGAGCGGCTGCGGCAGGTGCAAATCGCCGAGCAGAACCGCCTGCGGGCGCTGGCCATCGAAGCCGAGCGGGTCAACCGCGCCAAGGAACTGGAAACGGTCACCACCATCCGCGAGGTAAAGCTGCAGGAGATGGAACGGGACCGCACGCTGGAGCAGGGCCGAATGGACGTGGCGAACATCACCCGCGAGCGCGTGGCGATAGACAAGACGGTGGCGGTGGAAGAAGAACGCATCAACGAGGTGCGGCTGGTGGCCGCCGCCGACCGCGCCAAACAGGTCAAGGTGCTGGAGGCCGAGGCCGCCGCGCAGGAAACGCTTGTTAAGTCCATCAAGGCTGCCGAGGCCGCCGAAGCCGCCGCCAAATTCCGCGCCGGCGAGATGATGACGCTGGCCCAGGCTCAGTTCGACACCGCCAGCCGCCAGGCCGAGGCCAAGAAAATCCTGGCCGAAGCTACCCAGGTGGAGGCCGCTGCCCCCGGTCTGGCCGAGGCCACGGTCAGGGAAGCCAACGCCGCCGCGCTGGAAAAAGTCGGCACCGCCGAAGCCCGCGTGCTGGAGGCCAAAGCCGAGGCCGCCTACAAGCAGGGCAGCGCCGAGGCCCGCGCACTGGCCGAAAAACTGTCGGCCCAGGCCGAGGGCGAGAGCAAGATGGGCCTGGCCCGCGCCACGGCTGCCGAAGCCCTGGGTCACGCCGAGGCCGAGGCCACCAGCCAGAAGATGAGCGCCGAAGCGCATGGACTGGTCGCCAAATTCAGCGCGATGGACAAGATGTCGCCCGAGGCCCGCGCCCACGAGGAATTCCGGATGGCGCTGCAAACCAGCCTGCAGGAAGCGCTGGCCAGCATCGAGGCGGGCAAGGCGATTTCGGCCAGCAACGCCGAAACCATCGCTACGGCGCTGCGTAACGCCAGGATTGACCTGGTCGGCGGCGACGGCGGGATGTTCGAATCCATCAGCAAGGCGACGGCGCTGGGCAGGTCGGTGGAGAGCTTCGCGGGCAAGAGTCCGCTGGTGCAGCAACTGGTGGAGCAATACCTGGGTATCAAAATGGAGCAGGATGGGCGGCAGCCGGCCAGTCAGGTCAGTCAGGCTAACCAGCACGGCACGGAACTAACCCCGGTAGGCGCAGCGGACTGAAGCAGCGCGTCCACGTCTCCCCTCATCCCCTCGCCCCGTTCCGGAGAATCCCGCCATGACCAACGCTACTGCCACCCCCACCGAACTTCCAGACCCCAGTATTCAGGCCGATACCAGTACTCAGGCCGATACCGGCAACCAGCCCGACGCCAACGCTCAGGCCGTGGCCGAGGGCGGGGCCTACGAGGTCCTTCGCCGCCGCCTGGGTGCGCTGGCGAAGGGGCTGGAAGAACGCGCCGCCAATCTGAACGCCCGCCGGCTGGCCGAGTTCGGTGACAGCCGCATGAACCTGCTGGGCCGTATCCGCATCATGACCGAGCAGAATTCGGTCGGGCGCGACATCGTGCAGGTGGGGGGGCTGCTGCTGTTCGGGTTCAACGTGTCGCAGGCGCTGCGGGCCGAGGTCAGGCTGGAAGACGTGTTCGGGCTGTACCGGCTGGTGGGCACCGAAAACCAGTACGACGTGGAGCCGGTGCCAGCCGAGAGCAGCTTTCTGGCCGATCCCACCTTCCGGCGCGACTTTGAAGAGCTGTACGCCTACTACCGGCACGCCCGGCTACTGCAACTGACCCGGCGGGGCGACCGGCTGCTGGCGGCCTTTCAGGTGGGCGAGCGCAGCAGCGACATGCGGGTATTCCGCTGGGCCGTGTCGCCAGGCGGGCAGGCAACGTATATGGACGCGCGGGGCAGCAGCGACCTGACCATGCCGCCCCCCTTTGATTTCAGCTGGACGCGGGCCAGCCGTGAAATGGAGGTCAGCGGGCGCTTTCCACACCTGAACATCCTGGGCACGATTTTTGTGGATATGGGCCGGGGCCGGCTGACCATCAAGACTGAGAACGATACCGAAACGGGCGAGGGCATCTACTCCGAGCCGGTTGAAGACAGCACCCAGTCGCTGGACGACGCCCAGATTGAATTTGCCCGTGTGGGCAGCCTGATTCTGCTGCGGGTGCTGCCGTACCGCGAAAAGGAGTGGCGCGGCCTGATTTACAACACCCTGACGCGGCGGGTCACGCGCATGGACGCGCTGACGCAGGCTTGTATCCAGCTGCCCGAAGACCACGGCCTGCTGTTTCCCGGCGGCTACTACCTGCAAGGCGGCGAGTACCGCGCCTTCGACGCTTCCATGGACGGCATGCAGTTCGAGGGAATGCAGCGCTCACCCAACGGCGAGGACGTGCTGTACAGCTTTTACGAGCACGAGGAAGGGCTGTCGGCCCTGTTCGTCTATAACCTGATTGCCCGCGAGCTGCAAAGCCCGATTTTTGCCCACGGCCACGCGCTGCTGCCCGACGGCAGGATGGTGCTGTTTCACGACGAGGGCAGCGAGGCCACCCGCGTTCACCCCATGCAGGTCTGGCAGACCCCCTTCGTCAGCGACGAATACGCGGCCAGCCGCCCGCCCAGCACCACCGAACTGGGCAAACTGGGCAACGCGGCGCTGGTGCGCGGGATTTCCGACCTGTATCAGCTGGCCCGCGACATAGAAAACCCGGAAGTCTCGGCGCAGCGGTATCAGGCGCTGACCAGCCAGACGCGCAAACTGTTCGACCAGCACCACTGGTTCGCGGGCGCGGTCAGCCCCGGCCTGGGCGACGTGCTGCACGAGGTCAGCGCCGCCAGCGAGAACATTCTGGACGAGTTTGAAAAGGTGCAGGCCATGCAGCAGCAGGCCCGCAGCGCCCTGGCTATGGCCCGCGCCGAGCAGCGGCAACTGCTCGCCAGCCTACAGCCTGAGGAGTGGCAGGACATCCAGCCCTTTGTAGACGCGCTGGGGGCGATTACGGCGCAGCGCGGCAGGCTGTTGACCGTGCGCGAGCAGCGTTATGTAGACACGGCGGCCATAGACGCCATGTCGGCCGAGTTGCAGGAGGCGCAGACCCGCATCGGTACGGCGACTGGCGAGTTTCTGGCGGGGCCGGACGCGCTGCGACCGCTGGCCGGGGAGGTCAGTGCCCTTTCCGCGCAGGCTGAAGCCGCCAAATCTGCCCGCGAACTGGGCGAGGTGCTGGGCGAACTGGGCAGCGTGGGGGCGGGCCTGGACACGCTCTCGGAACTGCTCACGCGGCTGCCGGTAGACGACGCAGCACAGCGCACCCGCGTTCTGGAAGGCATTTCGGGCATTTACGCCAACCTGAACGCGCTGCGGGCGGGGGCCGAGCAGCGGCGCAAGGCGCTGGGTGAGGGCGAGGCCGCCGCGCAGTTCTCGGCGCAGTTCGCGCTGTTCTCGCAGAGTATCGCCAGTGCGCTGAGCCTGACCGACACGCCCGAAAAGGCCGACGAGCAGCTGGCGCGGCTGCTGGTGGCCCTGGAAGACCTGGAAGGGCAGTTCGGCGAGCACGAAACCTTTCTGGGCGACATCCTGAGCAAGCGCGAGGAGCTGCGCGCCACCTTTGAAGCCCACCGACAGGCCCTGCTGGACGACCGCCAGCGCCGCGCCCAGGCCCTGCTGGACGCCGCTGGACGCATCCTGAGCGGCCTGACCGCCCGCAGCGAGCGCCTGAAAAGCGCCGACGAACTCAACGCCTTTTATGCCGGCGACCCGCTGATTCTGAAGCTGCGCGAACTGGCCGCCCGGCTGCGCGACCTGCACGACAACGTGCGGGCCGACGATATTGAGGCCCAGCTCAAGGCGGCCCGCGACGCGGCCATGCGCTCGCTGCGTGACCGGAGCGACCTGTTTGAGGAGGGCGGCAACGTCATCAAACTGGGGCCGCGCCACCGCTTTTCGGTCAATACCCAGCCGCTCGACCTGACCCTGCTGCCACGCGGCGACGAGCTGAATCTTCACCTGACCGGCACCGATTTCTTTGAGCCGCTGCACGACCCCGTACTGGACGGGCTGCGCGACTTCTGGCCGGTGACGCTGGACTCGGAGTCGCCGGACATCTACCGGGGCGAATTTCTGGCCTCGCAGGTCTGGGAAGCCGCGCGGCACGGCGAGGAGAGCTGGACGCTGGCGCAGTTGCAGGAGCTTTTGCAGCGCCCTGCCGACCTGGAACAGCAGGTACGCGCTTTTGCCGGCCCGCGTTACCGCGAGGGCTACCAGAAGGGCGTGCACGACCACGACGCCGCGCTGATTCTGCGGGCGCTGCTGCCGGTCGTGGAGCAGGCCGGGCCGCTGCTGCATCCGCCGCAGGCCCGCGCCCTGGCACTGCTGGCCTGGGTCAGCGCCCCAGACAGGCGCGAGGGCTGGGCCGCCCGCTTTCGCAGCGCCCAGGCGGTTCAGAAGCTGTTCGGCACGGCAGACACCCTGGACAGCGCCATCCGCGCAACGGCCAGCGAGCTGGAGCAGCTCTGGCAGGGGCTGGCGCTGGAAGTCTCACCCGAACAGGCACAGCAGGCCGCGCAGTATCTGGCTGAGGAAATCGGAGCCGCTGGTACTGGCATCAGCGAAGGCGAAATCAGCTTCACCTTTACTCGCACAGCCGCCGCCCTGATCGCCGCCCTGGACGAGCACCTGCAAGCCGGCGACATGCGGGCCGAATTTGACGCGGCGCTGGCCCAGCTCGCTACACCCGCCGAACGCTGGACGTGGGTGCAGGGCTGGCTGGGGGCGCTGGTCACGTTGCCGCAGTGGGTTCCGGCGGCCCGTTTTGTGCCGGAAGCCGCCGCGCTGCGCGTGTTCGGTGCCGGGCTGCCCCACCAGATAAAAGACCTTGACCTGACGCTGCAGGTCAGCGGGCTGCTGGGCGACCACCCGCGCATTCAGGGCGGCACGCTGACCCTGGGCGCGGACGAAGCGCTGGCCCGCTGGCAGGCACACCGCGAGAGCTTCGTGCCCGCCTTTCACCGCTATCAGGCACGGCGGCAGGAGGTCATGCAGCAGCAGCGCGAGGCCCTGCGGCTGGACGAATTCCGCGCCCGCCCGCTGACCTCGTTCGTGCGTAACCGCCTGATTAACGACGTGTATCTGCCGCTTATCGGCGACAATCTCGCCAAGCAGATGGGCACGGCGGGCGAGGGCAAGCGCAGTGACCTGATGGGCCTGCTGATGCTGATTTCGCCCCCTGGCTACGGCAAGACCACCCTGATGGAATACGTGGCGTACCAGCTGGGCCTGGTCTTCATGAAAATCAACGGCCCCGCACTGGGGCACGCGGTTCGCTCGCTCGACCCCGCGCAGGCCCTCGACGCCACCGCACGCCAGGAACTGGAAAAGCTAAATCTGGCGCTGGAGATGGGCAACAACGTGATGCTGTACCTGGACGACATCCAGCACACCAGCCCGGAGTTCCTGCAGAAATTCATCTCGCTGACCGACGGCAGCCGCCGCATAGAGGGCGTGTGGCAGGGCAAAACGCGCACCTACGACCTGCGCGGCAAAAAGTTTGCGGTGGTGATGGCCGGGAACCCCTACACCGAGTCGGGCGAGGTCTTCAAGATTCCGGATATGCTCGCCAACCGCGCCGACATCTACAACCTCGGGGACGTGCTGGGCGGGCGCGAGGACGATTTCCTGCTGAGTTACCTGGAAAACAGCCTGACCTCCAGCGCGGTGCTGGCTCCGCTGGCGACCCGCGACATCGGCGACCTGTACACCCTGATTGACCGCGCCAGCGGCAAGGACGTGTCTACCGCGACCCTGAGCTACAGCTACGCACCCGCCGAGGTGGCCGAAATCGTGGCGACGCTGGAGCGCCTCATCAAGATTCGGGACGTGCTGGCCTGCGTCAATGCCCAGTACATCGCCAGCGCCGCTCAGGCTGGGGCTTACCGTACCGAGCCGCCCTTCAGGCTGCAGGGCAGTTACCGCAACATGACCAAGCTGGCCGAAAAGGTCTCGGCGTTGATGAACGACGCCGAACTGGAGCAGCTGATCACCGACCACTACGTCGGGGAGGCGCAACTGCTGACCAGCGGAGCCGAGGAAAACCTGCTGAAGCTGGCCGAACTGCGCGGCACGCTGACGCCCGAGCAGGCCGCGCGCTGGGAACAGATTAAGGCCGATTTCCGCCGCAACAAAGCGATGGGCGGCGACGAGACCGATACCGGCGGGCGCGTGGTGGCGCAACTGGCCGACATCGCCAGTGGGCTGGAGGGACTGCGTCCGGTGAGTCCCGCGCCCGCTACTGCACCGGCCATGAACCCCGACGCCCTGGCTGAAGCGCTGTCTGGTGCGCTGGCCCGCAGCCTGGAGCCGGTGCTGGCGCAGCTCGCGCAGAACTTGCAGGAGCAGTCGGAGCCACAGCAGGAGGCCGTGCGGGCGGTCATCGCGCCGCTGCTGGCAGGAATTGCCACGTCCAGTCAGCGCCAGGACGAACTGAACCGGGCGGTTCACGGTCTCGTCGATCTGCTGCACGAACGGCAGGAGGAGATTCTGAAGCAGCGCCGCAAACAGCTGGACCCGGTGTCGTCATCCCCGGTGCCTGAAAGTTGAGTTTTATCCCTTCACCGCACGAAAAGAGGGGCTCTGAGGAGGTTTGAAGGCGTCTGGGACGAATTCGTTTCCCAATGCGGAGCACAGCTCAGTCCCCCGTCCTCCCGTCTCGTCCAGTTCTGGACAGCACGTCCATAGCCTGTTCAGGCAGAGCAGGTTCTCACCAGGTTATCTCCGGCTGAGATTGGCGAAATCGGGTATGTCGCGAACTGGGGTGCAGGACAGGCCTATGACGGTAGGAAGCGTAGCAAACACTCCCTGGACGCGGAGACTGAAAACCCCACGCCGAACTTGTGTTCCCCCGCCGTTTTCAGGCATACTGCCCTGGCCGCAGGCGCGGAGTCCCTGCCAGTCCTTACTGGCGGCGCGACCCCCTGACGAAAACTCCATCAAGCGCTTTCCCAGCTGGGAAAATCTCTTTGCGCCTCCAGCCCCGGCTGGGGAAGTCCTGCGGCAGGAGCCACCCTTTGACCTTTAGTCCCGACCAATTACCCGGGTTCAGCCTGGCCCGTTACCGCGCCGAGTGGCTGCGCAGCCCCCGTGCCGACCTGCTTTCCGGTGTCCTGGTGGCACTCGCCCTGATTCCCGAGGCCATCGCCTTTTCCATCATCGCCGGGGTCGCGCCGCAGGTAGGCCTGTACGCCTCTTTTACCATTGCCATCGTGATTTCGTTTGTGGGCAGGCGGCCCGCTATGATTAGCGCAGCGACGGGTGCCATGGCCCTGCTGATGACGGGCCTCGTCAAAAATCATGGACTGGAATATCTGTTCGCCACGACTATTCTGACTGGCCTGTTCCAGATGCTTTTCGGCTGGGCCGGGCTGTCGCGTTACCTGAAGTTCATTCCCCGTCCGGTGATGACGGGCTTTGTCAACGCGCTCGCCATTCTGGTGTTTATGGCGCAGTTGCCGCAATTCGTGGGCGCAAACTGGCAGATGTACGCGATGGTGGTGGCGGCCCTCGCCATCATCTATCTGCTGCCCAGAATAACCCGGGCCGTACCCAGCGCCCTCGTTGCCATTGTGGTTCTGACGCTGGTCAGCATTTTTACCGGGGCAGATGTCAAAACTGTCGGAGACATGGGGGAGTTACCCAGGGCGCTGCCGCCCCTGCATATTCCCCAGGTACCGCTGACGCTGGAGAGCCTGAACATCATCTTTCCAGTGGCCCTGACCCTGTGTTTCGTGGGTCTGCTGGAAAGCCTGCTGACGGCGCAACTGGTGGACGAAAAGACCGATACGACCTCGGATAAGAATGCCGAGTCACGCGGACAGGGCCTCGCCAACATCGTCACCGGGTTTTTTGGCGGCATGGCGGGCTGCGCCATGATTGGGCAGAGCATGATTAACGTCACCAGCGGTGGGCGCGGGCGGCTCTCCACCTTCGTGGCGGGGGCATTCCTGCTGGTGCTGATTCTGCTGCTGCAGGGCACACTGGTTCAGATTCCAATGGCGGCCCTCGTCGCGGTAATGATTATGGTCAGCGTGAGCACCTTTGACTGGAATAGCCTACGCACCCTGGCGACCTATCCCAGAGGCGAAACCATCGTTATGGTGGCGACGGTGCTGGCCACCGTGCTGACCCACGACCTGTCCAAAGGCGTGCTGACGGGCGTGGTTCTCAGCGCAATTTTCTTTGCCCGCCAGGTGTCGCAACTCTCCAGCGTGTCACACGCCGACCTGCCGGATGGCCGCGTGTACAAGGTCACGGGACAGCTGTTTTTTGTCAGCACGCACGACTTTGTGCGTCACTTTGACTTCGCTCACCCGGCCCGCCACGTGGTCGTCGACCTCAGCGACGCGCATTTCTGGGACGGTTCGGCGGTCGGGGCGCTGGACAAGGTGGTCTTCAAATTCCGCCAGAACGGCATAGAACCTGAACTGGTGGGCATCAATGAGGCGTCGGCTACGCTCATCGAACGCATGGGCCTGCACGACAAGGCGGGGGCGGCGGGGCCAGGCATTCACTGAAGATGTGAGCGAACACACTGCATTGCTCCGGCAACTCAGATGAGGCGTGGCCGGAAACAAAATGAAGAAACCATGATGAAACGAGTCAGCCGTGGGGTTGCCAGGCGGAGGCAGTCGCGCTAACCTCGCCTTGTTGAGAAATATTCTCAATAGTGGATGGATTTCTGAGCAGGATTTGACCATCAGCCTGATTTCTCTGGAGGTTTCCCATGCGTACTGCCATCAAACAGACCCTGACCGTTTTGCTCGCTGCTGCCACCCTGGGCGGCGCTGCTTCCGCCCGCACCGACAACGGCGGCTACCCGTACATGACCAACATTTCCAACAAGACGGTGTCGAACCAGAATTACCGCACCGCCATCTGGACCGGTCACCACATGCAGGTCACGGTGATGAGCATCAAGCCCGGCCATGATGTCGGCCTGGAGATGCACCCCAACACCGACCAGTTCTTCCGCATCGAGGCAGGCCACGCGCTGGTCAAGATGGGGCCTTCCAAGCACAACCTGAATTTCACCGGTCACGGCGACAAGGAATGGGCCATCTTCATCCCCGCTGGAACCTGGCACAACATCATCAACAACGGCAAAACGACGCTGAAGGTTTACTCCATCTATGCCCCGGTCATGCACCCTTACGGCACGGTTGACCCGACGAAGGCGGCGGCTGACGCCCGCGAAGCGGCGCATCCCGACCCCACCAAGTCCGTTCACTGACGTTCAGCCCGTTGTGAGATATTGATAACGAGTTAAGTTGATGTCGCATCGGTGTTCAGGCCAAGAAGCTTGGCCGGGAGCTGGCGGTAACGAAT
>JAGLBK010000299.1 GCA_018260275.1 Deinococcus sp. | reverse complement strand
CCATGTCTGCCGGAAGATTGCAGCCCATAATCTCGCTCTCTTCTTCGGAGGTCTCTGATCCCCTAGCACTCGAGGTTCAAAGACAATCTTTCGGGGGGGTCAGGGCCGTGTCCAGCTGGGCCTGGGCCGCTTCCCGCCGGGCAATTTCCTGCCGGACGGCGGGGGCGACCTGCGTGCCGAACAGTTCGATGGATTTCATGACCTGGCGGTGTGGCAACATCCCGACCGACTGCATCAGGAAGCGCTGGTGATGAAAGAGGTCGTGATGAAAGAGGATTTTCTCGGTGACCTGTTCGGGATCGCCCGCGAAGACCGCGCCGCGCAGACTGCGGTCGTTCTCGAAGGCGTCACGGCGCATGCGGGGCCAGCCGCGCTCCGCCCCGATGCGGTCCATCTGCGCGGCGTGGGCGGGAAAGTACAGGTCGGCGGCGTACTGTGAATTTTCGGCGATAAACCCGTGCGAATTGATCCCCAGGGCCGTCTGGGGCAGCTTTCCGGCACTGCGGGCGCTGTCCCGGTACAGCTCCACGAAGCCCGCGAACTGTTCAGGCATTCCGCCGATGATCGCCAGGGCCATCGGCAACCCCAATTGCCCGGCGCGAACGGCAGAAGCCGGGGTGCCGCCGACGGCCAGCCAGACGGGCAATTCGGCGTGTGGGTCGTCTTTGGGCACCGGACGCGGGTAGATGCCCTCGCCACTCAGCGCAGTGCGGTAGGTGCCCTGCCAGTTCACCCTGGTCTGGGCACGCGCCCGCAGCAGCAGGTCGAGTCGCTCGGCAAACAGCGTGTCGTAGTCGAAGGTACGCCCACCCATGAACAGCGGGAACGATTCGGAAAAGGACCCGCGCCCGGCCATGATCTCGGCGCGGCCCCCGCTGATGAGGTCAATGGTCGCGTACTGCTGGAATACCCGCACCGGGTCATCAGTGCCGAGGACCGTGACGGCGCTGGTCAGGCGGATGTTGCTGGTGATGCCCGCGATGGCCGCCAGAATCGTGCTCGGCGACGACGCGAGGTAGTCTGGGCGGTGGTGCTCGCCGACGCCGAACACGTCCAGCCCGACCTCGTCGGCCAGTTTCGCTTCTTCCAGCAGGTTTTTCATGCGCTGCTCGGGCGAAATGCCCAGGCGCCCGCCCTCCGCCGGGTTGTAGTCCACGAAGGTGTGCAGGCCAAGTTCAAAGGGTCTGGTCATGGTTCGCTCCTTGCATTGTGCAAAATCGTGCCAGCCAGCGCGACAGAATCATGATGTCCTGGTCGGTGATGGCGTGCCCGGCGTTCAGGCGGCGGTCTTCGAGGTCGCTTCCCAGCTTCCGCAGCAGCGGGGCGATGGCTTCCCCGAAGGGGGCGTAAGGGTCGTCTGCGCCGTGCAGCAGCAGGACAGGCAGGTTCTTCAGGGCCGGGGTCGGCGGCCCATCCAGCGGCCCATCCAGGGGCAGCGTCGGGCGAAGCAGCGCCGCGCCCGCCAGCAGGCCAGGGCGGCAGAGCAGCAGCGCCAGCCCCAGTTCCGCGCCATTGCCGTGGCCCAGCAGCACGGTTGTGGCCGGGTTCAGCCCGTATTGCCCGGTGGCCCCGGCCAGAAACGCCGCCAGCGCCTCCGCCTCGCTCCGCACCTGTGGCTGGTCGTAATCTGCCGCGCCGAAACGTCGAAAATAGCGCGGTACGCCCTCTTCCATCGAACGCCCGCGCACGCCCAGCAAGCTGGCCTCCGGGGCTACTTCCCGCCCGAGGGCCAGCAGTTGCGTCTCACTACCGCCCGTACGGTGAAGCAGCAGCAGGGTCAGGTCACTGGAACCACGCTCGAAGTGGCTCGTCCAGTCGGGGGCGGTGTCGCTTGGCTCAGGCAATCTTCTCGGCCTCGTAGACGTGGCTGGGCGTTTCGTACTCGTTCTGGGCCGCGATGAGTTGAATTTCGCGGGTGCCGAGCTGGTGGGTAATCTCCAGCAGGGCGTACAGGGCGCTCATGCTGAGGCTCAGGGCGCTGGGGACGCTGCCCGACTTGAGATAGTGGCCGTAGAACAGCGCGGCAATCGCGTCGCCGGTGCCGTTGCGAGGCGGGTCGAGGTCGATCATGGGGGTGCGGCACAGCCACGCGCCCTCGCCCGTGACCGCCAGCGTTTCGATCTGGCCTTCCGGCGCGTCCGAGCGCACCAGGCTGGTGACCACCACGATGCGCGGCCCCGCCGGGTTCAGGCGTTCGCGCAGGGCCCGCGCGGCACTCAGGGCGGCGTCCAGCGTGTCCGTTTTGTGCCCGGTCAGCAGTTCCAGCTCGAACTGGTTGGGCGTCACGATGTCGGCGGCGGGGATCGCCTGCGCCGCGATCAGTTCGGGCAGCTCGGGCCGCACGAACACACCGCGCCCCCCAGCCCAACCAGCGAGAACAGGGCGAGGTGACGCTGGCGCAGCAGCCACAGCACCACCGGAATCA
>JAGLBK010000298.1 GCA_018260275.1 Deinococcus sp. | reverse complement strand
GGGAATTCGCCGTCCACGACGAGAAGTGATTGTTCGCAACCCCTAGCACTCGAGGTTTTGAAGCGCTTCAGGCCCTCGCCGCGTTCTTCCAGCGCCTGGCGGAACAGCGCCTGCTGATAATTCCGGGCGTCGTTGAGCGCTTTGGCCGGTTTGCTGGCCGCGCCCTTGAGCTGCGGCTTGGGCAATTCGGCGCTGGCCGGGCTGGGGCCGCCGAAGCGCCGCGCCCGGAACATGCCTGGGTGTTCCTCGAACACGGCGATCACCGTGTCGGGCAGGGCCGCCAGATGCCGCTGAAATTCCCGCTCCTGGAGCAGCTCGGGTTGCGAGGCCGCGCCGCCCAGCCGGGTCAGCAGGCGGTCGATCAGCTCGAAGACCTGCGCGGCGTAGCCCTCGACCTCTTCACGGGTGGGCAGGTAGCCCCGGTGAATGACCCTGTTGCGAAAGTCGCTGCCCAGCGCCCTGGCACTCAGAAATTCCGGCTCCTGGCCCTCGCGTAGCAGGTAAGCCAGCGCGAACATCCCCACCTGCCGCTCGGACTGGCTGACCACATGTTTCCAGGTCGCCTCGAAGGTCTGCGCCACTTCCTCGAACTCGCGGGCCGAATCGGCGGAGCGTTCCAGCACGAAAGCCCGCACGTAAAATTCCAGAAAGCGCTCCAGCGAGGCGGCAAAACTGGCGACGGCCTCCCGCGCGTAGCCGTCCATCAGGGCGCGGGTGCCCAGGTCGAACAGCACCTCGAACTTGTGCTTACGCAGTAGCACGCAGTAACGCGCCCCACAGCGGCTGCACGTCAGGTCGTGAATGCTGCTGTCGGCAAATTCCGCCCGGTTTTCCCAGTGGCAGGTGGGGCAGGTGGTCGGAAAGTACATGGGTGCAGTCTAGAGGCCCGCCCCTGAGTCGAGCTTTCCGGTCGTGTGTTGGCTCAGGGAAGCGCGGCACCCTGCGGCGCGATCACGTAGCTCAGGCCGCCGCTGTGCGTGAGCCACAGCTTCTCGAAGGCGGCGCGGGGGTAGGTGCGGCGCACGCTGGCGTTGCTGGGCGCGGCGGGGTCGTTGAGCACCGGGTTGCCCGCCCTGTCGAAGCCGACCAGCACCATCAGGTGCCCGTCGCTATAAGAGATCGGTGCGCCCGGCAGTTCGCCCTTCTTCCAGCCCAGGCTGACGCCCAGCGGAAACCCGGCGGCGATGTACTGCTCGGCGGCGGCCAGGTTGGGCAGGCGCGTCACGAAGGCCCGCAGGCCCTGTTCGCCCGCGTAGGCCGTGTTGAAGGGCCAGTTGCCGGTGCCGTCGTAAGCCTGATCGTACAGGCCGTGGGCGACCTGCGGAACGGTCTGGTTCACCCCGTATTTCGCCAGGATCATGCTCACGCTGGTCGGGCTGCACCAGACCTCGCCGCCACCGGGGTAAATCATCTGCGAGCGCTGCGGCACGTCGTTGACCTTGCCCCAGGTTTGCGGGTCGCCCGGCTGTCCCAGTCCAGCGGCGCGGTTCCCACGCAGGCTGGTGTTCATGCCGATCAGGCGCAGGCTGGTGTCGGGGCCGCGCAGGGTCACGCGGTACTGAAAGGCGCTGGCCTTGGCGTTCAGGCGCAGCGTGTCGGTCAGAATCTGTCCCTGCGCGTCCTTTTGCCCGTTCTGACTGGTGCGGCCCTCGGCGGCGCTCCAGCGGCCGAACGAGTACCAGTGCGTCCAGCCCGCGCCAGTTTGCGCCCGGACCTCCACGCCCACACTGCCCGCCTTGCCCGTCTGACTGTTCCACGACGGCACCAGTTCGTCGAAGGCCGGAACACTGACCGGCTGGCTGGTCAAGGTGCCGACCTGCTGGCCGGGAGCCAGTTTCAGCGTATCGCCGTCCAGTTGCAGGCTGCCAAGCTGGGCACCGGCAAAGTCGCCCGCCTTTTCGTGAATGGTCATGGTGCTGCCGGGGTAGGTCATGGTCAGGGCTCCTGCGCTGCCAGCCAGAGCCAGCACCGCGCCGATGAAAGAAGAACCGTTAAGAGGGAAAGAAAGGCGCATGAATAGGCCGACTATGCCGCGCTGGAGACCCGGAGTGGTGAGGACGTGCCCCCCAGCCTGACAGGCCCGAGCACACAAAGTACAGCGCCGCCCAGTGGCCTTACAGCGGCTGCGGCGTTCTGGCGGCGCTGGGCTGGGCCTTGCCCTGCATGAACAGGAACGCTTCGGGCAGCGCCTCGCGCCAGGTGACCCAGTTGTGCCCGCTGGGATATTCGCGGTACTGGTGCGGCAGAAATTGGTCGGCCAGCAGCGCGGCCATGCGGCGGTTCGGCCCGGTGAGCCACTCCAGAACGCCGGTGTCCAGGCTGATTTTCAGGTGGGCAGGCGGCGTTTTTTCCAGCTCCTCGCGCAACCACTCGCCCGCCGTGGTCGTGTCGATGACGCCGCTGGGGTAGGCCGCGCCGGGCCGGGCAATGAACGCCCCGCTGTGGCTGACCACGCGGCTG
>JAGLBK010000297.1 GCA_018260275.1 Deinococcus sp. | reverse complement strand
CGACGGCGTGATCGTGGCGCAGGCGTACAGCCCCGCCCAGAGCAGCAGCGTGAACCAGCTGTTCGTCAAGGATTACCGTGCCCAGTACAAGAAAGATCCGCCCCAGTTCGCCGCCCAGGCTTACGCGGGCGTGCAGGTGATCGTCGAGGCGCTGCGGGCCATCGACCACAAGAAGAAACTGAACACCTGGGACCTGCCCGCGCTGCGCAGCGAGCTGAATAAACAGATTCTGGCAGGCAAGTACAACACGCCGCTGGGCACTATCAGCTTCGACAAGGAAGGCGAAGTGAATCAGAAAGAGTTCTATGTCGCCCAGATCAAGATGAAAGACGCCAAGACCGGCAGTTACGTGTATCTGAAGTAAACGAAGTAGCTTTGTAGTTTTTCCGGGACGGGCAGCGGGGGTGAACCAGTACGGTTCATTGTCGCTGCCCTGTCCTGTGTAGCCCTGTCTTGACTTGGTTTAATTTTTCACTCATAGTGACCGCATCCATAACTTGAATTCCGGCACGGACCGGAGGACAGCGCTCAGGAGGCAGTCATGAAACGGAGCAGCATCGTCAGCACAGTATTGGCTTTGGCCCTGGCACAGGCCGGTGCCCAGAAGGTCGAAACGCCCGTGACTATCGGCATCGGCGTGTCGCAGACCAGCAACACGGCGCTGCTGGGGCAGGAAGAAGTCATCGGCGCACGCTTTGCCGAGAAGTTCCTGAACGCCCGTGGGGGTATTAACGGCACGCCCTTCAAGCTGGTGTTTCAGGACACGGCGGGCGACGAGAACACCGCTATCAACGCCTTCCAGAACCTGATTAGCAAGGAGCATGTGGTGGGTATTGTCGGCCCGACGATCTCGCAGCAGGCGTTCGCCGCCGACCCCATCGCCGACCGCGCCAAAGTGCCGGTCCTGGGGCCGAGCACCACCGCCAAGGGCATTCCGCAGATCGGCGAGTATATCGGGCGGGTGTCGGCTCCGGTCGCCGTGGTCGCCCCCTACGCGGTCCGGGCCGCCATGAAGCTGGACCCCAAGATCAAGAAGGTGGCGGTGTTGTACGCGCAGAACGACGCCTTCTCGGTGTCCGAAACCGGCACGTTCCAGCAGACCGCCAAGGATCAGGGCCTGAACGTGGCGACGGTGCAGAAGTTCCAGACCACCGACACCGACTTCACCACCCAGGTCACGGCGGTGCTGAATGGCAACGTGGACCTGGTCATCATCTCGGGGCTGGCCGCCGACGGGGGCAACCTGGTCAAGCAGTTACGCCAGCTGGGCTACAAGGGCCTGATTATCGGCGGCAACGGCCTGAACACCTCCAACATCTTCCCGGTGTGCCAGAAGCAGTGCGACGGCGTGATTATCGCCCAGGCGTACAGCCCGGCCCAGCCCAGCCCGGCCAATCAGGTGTTCGTCAAGGAATACACCGCGCAGTACCACAAGTCGCCGCCCCAGTTTGCCGCGCAGACCTACGCCGCCGTGCAGGTGTTCGTCGAGGCGCTGCGGGCCATCGACCACAAGAAGAAACTGAACACCTGGGACCTGCCCGCGCTGCGCACCGAGCTGAACAGGCAGATTCTGGCGGGCAAGTACAAGACGCCGCTGGGTGAAATTTCCTTCGACAAGGAAGGCGAAGTCATTCAGAAGGAGTTCTACGTGGCCCAGATCAAGATGAAAGATGCCAAGTCCGGCTCGTTCTTTTACCTGAAATGACCACTCAGGCTGCTCAGTTGCCTTTGCCCCCCGCCGCCGCCGCCACCTTGCAGCGCTGGCACGCCATGGTCGAGCGCGGGGACTTCGGCGGCGTGGAGGCCCTGCTGGCTCCGCAGGCCGTGTTCCGTTCGCCGGTCGCGCACACGGCCTACCAGCCCGCTTCGGCGGTGGCCCTGGTGCTGCGGACCGTGATCGAGGTATTCGAGGACTTCGAGTACCACCGCCAGTTCGCTACCAGCGACGGCCAGAGCGTGGTGCTGGAATTCAGCGCCCGCGTGGGCGACAAGCAGCTCAGGGGAATAGATCTTCTGCGCCTGAACGATCAGGGCCAGATCGAGGAAATGGAAGTGATGGTCCGGCCCCTCAGCGGCCTACAAGCTCTGGCGGCGGCCATGGGGGCGCGGCTGGGCGGGCAGCAGGCAGCGCTGAAAGGCGAGGCGGGTACAGGTCAGGCCTAGAGCAGTTTGCATAAAAAGGCCACGTTGTTTGTGGCTTTTTTATGCCGAGCGGGCGGGCAGGCCCCATACGGGTGCCGATCTGCCCAAGGCAGCGGGCAGGCCCCTTCATGGGTGCCGTTTTGACCAAGACAGCGAGTGACTTTTAATGAGCAGCTGGAATAATGGAGCGACCAAGCCCCTTCATGGGTGCTGTTTTGGTCAAGAAGCCGTTTGGGGTGGGGTTCCACAAAGGGCGTAATTATGCAAGCTGCTCTAGACCGCCAAACGGCAGTCCGGCGCACCCTGCTTGTGTTTCAGGGTGCGCTCCATA
>JAGLBK010000296.1 GCA_018260275.1 Deinococcus sp. | reverse complement strand
GGCATTACTGGACTTTTTTTGTGCTGCACCCGGCGTGGCTGCTGGCCCTGCTCTTAGAGGGTCGGGCCTCGCGCCGTCAGGTCAACTGGCCGCTGGTGCTGCTCTTTGTGTTGCTTCAGCCGCTGCGTTATCTCATCATGGCGCAGCTCGGGCGCTACTGGAATACCAAGATCCTGATTATTCCGGGTGGCAAGCGGGTCGAAACCGGCCTGTTCAGATACCTCAAGCATCCGAATTACACCGTCGTGGCCCTCGAACTGGCCTCGGCACCGCTGGCCGTCGGGGCGTGGCGCACCGCGCTGGCCGTCAGCCTGCTGAATGCCGCCCTGCTGCTGGGGGTCCGCATTCCAGCCGAGGAAGCGGCCCTGCGCGACTACGACAGAACAGCTCTGGGCTGATCGGGAAGCGGCCCCGGCTTCTACTCGGCGGCCTGGGTGGTCCAGCGGTCGGGAGTCCGGCGCTCGAGCACCAGACCGCTGGGGGTGTCGGCCACCTGGGTCGCGGCCCGCACCTGTACGCCCAGCTCTGCCAGCAAGGCGCGGCCCCCCTTGTTGGTGCGCTCGACCGCTGTGCCCAGCACCAGTACGCGCCACCCGGCGTTCTGGGCTGCCTGCACCGCCTGCTGCGCCCGCTCGGCGGCCTGAAGATGCACGGTAAACAGGGCCGCCTCGCCGGAGCCAGCCGGAAAGCCGCTGGCCGTGTAGTCGGGCACCCCGCGAATACGGGCCACCTGCGCCGTCAGCACCTCGGCACCGGGCACCGCGTAGACGGCATCGAATTCGGGCAATCGGGCCGCGAACAGGTCCGCCAGCGGCTCCCAGTCGGCGGGCTGCATTCCGCGCAGCTCGGCCTGAAGCTGAGCATCAGAACTTAGGGCGCGAGCTATCTTTTCGCGGAAGGTGGCGATCATGCCCCTAGCGTAACAACTCCAGGTTAAGCGTGGGTCAAATGGCCCCAGGGTAGCGGGGGCTTCCAGAGAGACAGAACCGCTGCAAAGGCGGCCAGTCCCGGCGCTGAGAGGCGTATAGTAGGGCAGATGCAGCCCACTGTTCAGACCGGAACCGGAGCCCACAGGGCGGTTCAGAATGCCACCGCCATCGCTCTGGCCGTGACCGCTGGGCACTTTATCAACGACGCTTATGGGGCCATGCTCACGCCGCTGACCCCGGCGCTGCAAAGCAAATACGGCATCAGCATCGCGGCGGTGACCCTGCTGGGCAGTATCTACAGCCTGACCAGCAGCGTGTTTCAGCCCCTGCTGGGCATCGTGGGCGAACGAATCGACCGGCGGTACGCGGCGGCGCTGGGCCCTCTGCTGACTGGCATCGGCCTGACCATGATGGGTTTTGTGCCCTGGTTTGGGGGCCTGATTCTGTTGATCGCGGTGGCGGGCTTCGGCAGCGGCTTTTTTCATCCGGCGGGGGCAGCCTACGTGGCCCAGAACAGCCCCCCCGACAAGCGCGGGCTGTGGGCCAGCATCTTCAGCGCCGGGGGGACAGCGGGGATGTCTCTGGGGCCGGTGTTCGCTGGGGTCGGGCTGACTCATCTGCCCTGGTTCGCTCTGATCGGCGTGGTGGTGGCGGCCTTTACCTTCGCGGTCACGCCCAGCGGGGTGCAGAAGGCCAAGCGGGTCGGGCTGGCCGAGTACGTCGGGATTTTCCGGGGGCCGCTGGTGTGGCTATGGGGTATGGCCGTGCTGCGGAGCCTCGCCAGCAGCGGCTACAACGCCATGCTGCCGTTTATCCTGATCGGTAAGGGCTTTCACCAGAAGGAAGTCGGCATCACTCTGGCGGTGTACGCCGTCGCCAGTGCCGTGGGCGGCATTCTTGGTGGGCGCTACAGTGACCGTTTCGGGCGCACGCCGGTGCTGCGAGCCGCCATTCTGAGCACCATTCCGTTTTTTGCGGCGCTCATTCTGTCCAGCCCGGCCGACTGGTGGTTTTACCCGCTGACCTTCGCGGTGGGGGCCGCCGTCAACGCGTCGATTCCGGTGGGCGTGGTCACGGCGCAGGAATACGCCCCGAACCATGTGGCGATCGCCAGCAGCATCATGATGGGCTTTTCGTGGGGCGTGGCGGGCGTGCTGGTGTTCCTGGTCGGGGCGCTGGCCGACGTGACCACCCCGACCACGGCGGCCCTGGCCAGTCTGGCCCTGCTGATCCCCAGCGCCCTGATCGCCTACCGCCTGCCCGAGCCGCAGAAGGTGAAGTTCGGGGGCTGAGGCAGGTTCAGGCTGGGTTGACCTGAACGCTCCGGCAGATTGCCAGGATTTCGTTCGGCAGTTGCTCTTTCAGCGGTGTGCTTGCTGGGGCTGAGGCGTCGCAAGAAACGATCAGGCCATTCTGGTCAGGAAAACGTCGGTTCAGGGTGACAGCGTAGCTTGACTGTGCCAGACATTTCTCGTAGGCTCATACCGGGTTTCGGGGAGCTGAGGTCAGAAGCAGGGAAAGTAGCGGGCCGAGAAGAGATTGACCTCGCAGAC
>JAGLBK010000295.1 GCA_018260275.1 Deinococcus sp. | reverse complement strand
GGCGACCATTCTGTGCTTCAGCGTGACGGCTCCCGGCAGCGTGACCAAGATGGCCGATACCAAGGGCGTGGATATCAAGTCCTACCGGATCATTTACGAACTGATCGACGAGGTGGACCGCCTCATCAAGGGCAACGTCGAACCCGTGTTCGAGGAGCAGTACCTGGGCCGCGCCGAGGTCCGCATGATTATCCACCACCCCAAGAACGGCAACATCGCCGGGTCGTACATCACCGACGGCAAGTTCAAGCGCAACGCCAAGGCCAAGGTCACGCGCGGCAAAGAAGTCGTCTATGAGGGCACCATCGTGGGCCTCAAGCGCTTCAAGGACGATGTGCGCGAACTGGCTCAGGGCTTTGAATGTGGCATCAACCTCGGCTGGGATGACGTGAAGGAAGGCGACATCATCGAAGCCAGCGAGATGGTGGAAGTGGAACAGGTGTAGGCAGGGAGATGGATGATGGTTGATAGATGATGGAATAACATCGTCTGGAACTGTCGAAATGCAGGCGACTCTGGAAACGGGGTTGCCTGTTTTTAATGTCAGGCCGGACGGATAAGCTGGCCCGGTGCTCACGCCCCTTCTCCCCATCATCCTCCAGGCTGGCCCCTTCACCTTGCGCCCCTTTGCTGACCACGACGTGCCCAGCATCATGGAAGCGGCGCACGACCCGCTGATTCCACTCATCACCACTGTCCCCGTTCCCTGCGACGAGGCGGCGGCGCTGGCGTTTATTACGCGGCAACATGAACGCCTGAGCCTGGGCACTGGCTGGTCGCTGGCGATTGCCGAGGGCGACGCGCCCGCTATCGGGCAAATCGGTTTGTGGCCCGGCAAACGTGAAACGGCCTCGCTGGGGTACTGGGTGTTGCCGTCGGCGCGGGGGCGGAGTGTGGCGGCGACGGCTCTGGCGGCCCTTTCACGCTTTGGCCTGGGCCAGTTTGCGCGGCTGGAACTGTATGTGGAACCCTGGAATACGGCGTCGTGGCGCAGCGCCGAGCGCGTCGGTTACCAGCGCGAGGGCCTGATGCGGAGTTTTCAGGACATCGGTGGCGAACGCAAAGACCTTTATCTGTATTCGCTGCTGCCGGGCGAGGTGGTGGGTTAACTATTTCCATTTGAATTGGCTGGTGCCATTGCCATCCATTCACGCAATTCCTCCACGCTGAGCGGTGGATTTCTGCGGTGAAGCATCGCGTGACAGTTGGGGCAGACCGGAATCAGGTCGTTCAACGGGTCGACCTCGTACCGTTCCCCGATGTCCGAAATAGGCCGCACATGATGCACCTGAATGTAATCCAGTGCCAGCGGGCCATAGATGTCGGTCAGCAGGACACGGCAAACCTGGCACTGCGGCCCAAAATGCTGAATGCACTTTCGGCGGGCTACTGGGTTACGCTCGTATCTGTTGACCAGCACAGCTCTGGCATGGCCTTCCCAGTAGCGTTCCCCTTCCCTGGTTGAAGCTTCATCTGAAGGAAATTCAGTCAGGGCATTGGGGTCTACGCGGGGCAGACCCGCCACTGTGGCCAGGGCCAGAGATTCGGCAGCACTGCGCGGCGTGACCAGCCCGGCCTCTTCCAGGGCGCGGCGCAGGCCCCGGCGCATTACCCAGTGCCACGCTTCACCGTCGTACCAGAACTTGACGAGATAAGCCACGGTCATCGCCTTGCTGGGGTCTTCATCGTAGGTCACTGGACACGGCCCCAGAAACTCGCCAAACTGTGCGCCGAGCTTGCCATAGAAAAGGTTGGCCGGGCTGAAACTGACCCATTCCATGAATTCAGCCAGTTCACCCGTCGTCACGTCATGGTCAGGGGCGGCGTAATGCACCCGCAACAGCTTGAGCGGGGTTTTGCCTTCGCGCAGCACCTTGCGCTGTCGCAGGGTTTCCAGGGCGTAGACGTAGCGGGGTGACTCGTCTTCAGCCAGCAACAATTCCAGCACGTCCAGCGCCTTTTTCAGTGGCGGGTGTAAGAACCAGTGAAACTCTTCACCGTGGTATTCCCCATAAGCCAGAAAGGGCCAGCCTTTGTCAAAACTGTCCACAGGCCGACCCGTCAAATGTGCCCCCAGAACCTTACCCGCACCGCCATAAATCAGATTGACTTCGCCCACCGTCATTCCAGTCACTGCCGCGAGTTCTGTGGCATTAGCACGGCTGTCTTCGGTAGTGCATTGCCAACGCAGCAGTGTAAGCAGTTTGGGCGGCAACTCGCCCGCATACTCCATCAGTCGCAGAGCGCGGATATAGTCCTTCAACTCAAAAGGTGGGAGGTTGTCGGTACCAGGGCGAGGCATGTCTCAAATTGAAGCATAGTGAGCCTGCCTGAACCTGCCGCCCGCTCTGTTGGCCTAATTCCTTATAGTTAAGGCATGGAAAAGATTCTGCTCTCCCTCCCCGTCGGCGAAAAAGTCGGCATTGCGTTTTCTGGCGGCCTGGACACCTCGGCGGCGATTGCCTGGATGAAGAAAAAAGGCGCGGTACCTTAC
>JAGLBK010000294.1 GCA_018260275.1 Deinococcus sp. | reverse complement strand
TTTTTGGTTCTCTCGGCATCAGATATCTCAATACCCCACCGACGATAAAAGTCAGAAGTCATATATCGCTCATCTTAGAGCAAATCTAAGCTGGTAAAGAATGCTTAGATAACTTCTATTACCTAGACTGTTGGCACAGAAAGACTCTGTGTTAAAACCACATCTAATCTTCGGAGATAACAGGCTATAGATCGGTAACAACGAACTCATCGGCGTCAGCCTCAGCAGGGGCGACCTCAATGAGATTTTGTCGGCACTGGGGCGGCTGGCCCTGCCCACGCTGAGCGCCGGGGCTTTTGGGCAACTGTGCGGGCTGCTGCTGGCGCGGCTGGAGGAAGACGCGGGGGCACTCAGCATGGTGAATTCGCTGCTGTGGCGTGTGCATTACGACAGTTTTCACGGCATCAGGCCGCTGTAATTTGAACCGTCAACGGGCCTCTACTGGTTCCACGAGTGGGAAAACCTCATTCCAGACGGCTACGAGCAGATGAAAGTGGATGAACTCCGCGAGAAAGTAAAGGACGTTTTGCGGAGCTATTGCTGAGCGGCCTACGTCTCCAGGCTAATGTTGGGGTGGAGGTGACGACCATGCCCACACCCGAAGACCGCCTCGCGCAACTGGGCCTCACGCTGCCCGAAATCGCCCCGCCGCTGGGCCATTACGTTCACGCCGTGCAAACTGGAAATCTGCTGTTCCTGGCGGGTAAAGGTCCGCCCTTTCCCGAGAATCCCGGCCTCAAGGTGGGCCGCGAGATTTCGGTGCAGCAGGCCCACGCCGACGCCTGCGCCACGGGCCTAACCCTGATCGCCGTCATGAAAAGTGAACTGGGCGACCTGAGCCGGGTCAGGCGCGTGGTGAAAGTGCTGGGCATGGTCAATGCCGTGCCCGAATTCGGCGACCATCCCGCCGTGATCGACGGCTGCTCGGAACTGTTCGTGCAGGTCTTTGGCGAGGCTGGCAGGCACGCCCGCTCCGCCGTGGGGATGGGGTCGCTGCCACGCGGCATCAGTGTAGAAATCGAAGTGATCGTCGAAGTGGGCTGAGCATCGGGTTATCGCCGGTTCAGGCCACCGCCAGCAGTTGCCCGTCCCGCGTGCGAATCTCCAGGCCGCTGGCCGGGCGCCGGGCCGACCACTGCAAGGCGTCCAGCAAGTCGTCGGTTTCGCGTAGCACCTCACCGTCCAGCAAAATCCGGTACTCGCGGGGCTGTGCCGGAGGAGTCCAGCGTTCGCCCGCCTCTTCCTTGATAAAAGCACTCGACATCCCCCAAGTATGCCCTGGCACACCTTAAAAAAGGTGGGTCAGCACGGCCCTTTCCTTGAGGGATCGTTCAGGCCCCGCACGTCACGCCGGGCCGCGAGGGTCAGCGTGGTTTCCAGCTGCCGCCCGTCGCGCAGGTAGGTCAGCGACACCCGTTGCCCGATCTGGAGGTTTTCCACCGCCCGGATAAAGGCGTTGGCGTCCGGGGTGGCGGTGCCGTTCACCTGAAGAATCAGGTCGCCCAGCTGTTTCAGGTTGCCGTTCTGGTCTACCGCGCAGCCCCGCAGTCCGGCTTTCTCGGCGGGGCTGCCTGCCGCCACATGCGCCACGACAGCGCCCGGCGGGTCGGTCTGCCCGCTGTGGGTCGGGTCCAGCACCAGCCCCGCCACTGGCGTATCACGTTTTTCGCCGCGCAGCAGCGCCCGCATCAGCTCGCTGCCCTGCATCACCGGCACCGCGTAACTGGTCTGGGTCGCGCCCGCCGCACTTTCACGGATATAGCTGATGACACCGATCGCCTGCCCGTTGCCGTCTATGATCGGGCCGCCACTGTCGCCCGGAGCCAGCGGCGCAGAGAGTTCCATGGTGTCCTCGGGAAAGTCGGCGCGGCCCGCTTCCACGTTCAGGCGCAGCAGTTGCCCCCGGCGCGGCTGCAGAAAGTCGCCGTGACTGTTGCCGACGGCCAGCACGCTTTCGCCCAGGCGCGGGGCGCGGGTGGTCAGTTTCAGAAAGGGAAAAGGGCCGCCGCGCCCCACCTGGAGCAGTGCCACGTCGCGCCGCGCATCGAAGCCCATAACCCGCGCGGGCAGGGTAGTGCCCGAAAGCGTCCGCACCTGAAACAGCTGCCCCGTGCTGACCACGTGGTACGCCGTCAGCACATGGCCGCCCGCGTCTATAAAAAATCCGGTGCCCAGGCCGCCCCGGTTCTCGGTCACGTTCAGGCTCTCGACCTGCACGGTGGCCGGGCGCACTTTCCTGAATAGCGCCATCGTCTCGGGGGGCAGGTCGCCCGGCAGGCTGGGACTGGGACTGGGGGGGGCCGCCTGGGGCGCCGTGGGTGGCGGGGCGGGCTGGTGTGCGGGCACGAGGTAAGCCCCCAGCGACAGCAGCAGCAGGGCAGGCAGGAGAAACTTCGGGCGGCGCACCCGCAGAGTGTACGTGGTGGGGCCTGCCGGGGCGTAGGGCAGGGGCCACAAAAGTCGTGGGGGCCGCTCACCTGTAGCCCGCGTCAGAGGTTTGTGCCAAGTCGCTCC
>JAGLBK010000293.1 GCA_018260275.1 Deinococcus sp. | reverse complement strand
GCGGAAGCAATTTGGTAGGCATACCTCAAGCTTCCGCTTTCTTGTGCCGTCAGGTATCCCCTAGCACTCGAGGTTCATAGGTTTCCTCCTCAAGAAAGCAGGTGTTGTCGTCCTTGTGGGCGACAGCTTCAGCTTATCCGGCAGGCGTCAACGGGCCGTAAAAAAGGAGATTTTGCCTGTTTATGCTGAGATATCTGATACAAGAACGCTTTAAACTTCTTCGACCTTCAGATCCTCCTGTTGACTCTTGCAGGCGGCCTCTTGTCCACCAGTAGTTAAAGGCGGGCGTCAGTTCTAGGCCCCACAATGTTCTGATTATGGACGAACTGCTCTGGTCCACCTTCCTCTTTACCAGTCTGGGTCTGGTGGTGTTTCTGGTGGTCCTGAGCGCCATTGTCCGCAGTTTTATCGGCCTTCAGATCAGCTTCGGGCGCATTCTGGTAGCGGCGGCGGTGGGCATCGGCCTGCAATACCTGATGCAGACCCAGGTGACGTGGCGCTCCGGGCAGTACGGCCCGGCGATGGTGGCCCTCCAGTTCGGGCTGCTGGCCTTTTTCAGTACGGTGTTTCTGGTCATTTCCGAGCTGCTGGTGCCCAACGGCAGCATTCCGCCGATCTCCGACTGGCGGCGGACTCTGCGGCGCTGGCTGGTGCATTCGCGCCGCAGCGCCCAGATCATGCAGATCATGATGGGCCACGGCCTCAACCCGCTCAGTGCCCAGACCCGCACGGCCTACCAGCGCACCCCGCGCCGTCAGGCCCGGCAGGTTCGGCTGGCACTTCAGGAAGCCGGGGCCACCTTTGTCAAGCTGGGGCAGGTGCTCTCGACCCGGCCCGATCTGCTGCCGCCCGAATACATCCGCGAACTCTCGCAGTTGCAACAGAACGTGGCCCCCGCGCCGTGGTCGGACATTCGGCAGGTGTTGCGCGAGGAACTGGGCGAGGACGTCGAGTCCAAGTTTGCCGACTTCGAGCATGAGCCGCTGGCGTCGGCCTCCATCGGGCAGGTGCACCGCGCCACGCTGCCGGATGGCCGCCCGGTGGTCGTCAAAGTGCAGCGCCCCGGCATCAGTGACGTGGTCGAGGACGATCTGGGCATCACCGTGCAGCTGGGCAAGACCATGCAGAGCCGCAGCGAATGGGGCCAGAACATGGGGGTGGCGGCGCTGACCGAGGCCTTTGCCGACGCCCTGCGCGAGGAGATGGACTTCAGCACCGAGGCCCGCAACATCGCCGATCTGCGGGCGGCGCTGGCCCGGCACCCCGAGGAGGAGCGGCTGGTGGTGCCCGACTTTATACCGGAACTGAGCACTGAGCGCGTGCTGACCATGCAGGAACTGGCCGGTCTGACCCTCAGCCAGCCGGAAGCCGCCGAGCACCTCAGCCCGGAGGAGCGCCGGAGCAAGGCCCACCTGATCTTCAAGTCGGTGTTGCAGCAGATCACGGTAGACGGCATTTTTCACGCCGACCCGCACCCTGGCAACATCATGCTGCTGGACGGCGGCCAGCTGGCCCTGATCGACTGCGGCTCGGTGGGGCGTATCGACCGACGCCTTCAGGAAGGGGTCAAGCAGCTGATCCTGAGTGTCGAGTACGCCGACCCGCAGCAGCTCACTGACGCCCTCTTCGAAACCCTGGGCCGCCCCGAATACATCGACGAGTCCGAGCTGACGCGGGCGCTGGGGCGCTTTATGGTCACGGGCCTGCGTACCGAGGGGCGTATGCAGCTGGGCGTGTTCAACGAACTCATCCGCATCGTCACCATGCACGGCCTGCGGGTGCCGCCCGAACTGGCCGCCGCCTTTCGCAGCATCGCCACGCTGGAAGGCACCCTGGCCCTGCTGGACCCCGACTTCGACATGATGGGGCAGGCCCGCCAGATCGCCTCGCGCCAGATCGAGCAGGAGTTTTCGCCGCTGGCCCTGCGCCGCAGTCTGGAAAAGGAACTGATTTCGGTCATGCCTATTCTGCGCCGCCTGCCCCGCCACGTCGATCAGCTCGCCAGTGCGCTTGGAGATGGCCGCATGACCCTGCGGATGCGCCTGTTCGCCGACCGCCGCGACCGCGTGATCCTGTGGCAGATTCTCAATCAGGTGCTGCTGGCTTTTCTGGGGGCGGTGTTGGGCCTGATCTCGGTGCAGCTCGTGACCAGTCAGGGCGGCCCCAAGTTCACCGACGCCTTCACGCTGTTGCAACTGCTGGGTTACACCGCCGGAATGGTCAGCACCATCCTGATTTTCCGCGTGCTGCTGGTCATCTTCAAGCGCGACATGGAATAATACGAAATTAAAAAGATTCCCTGACCTTTTTGATTCTTTCCGTTGTACCCTCGCCCCTTGTGGGTGACTCGCAGAGCTGCGCAGCAGAGCCGCAAGGCGGCGGAAGGGTGACTGGTACAGCTCGCAGAGAGGGGGCGTGTGACCAACGCGGAATGTGTCTGAATCAACTTATTGATAACGCGGAAAGTTGTTGTCGAATTGTAAACTCTGGACATGTCTGAGGTTTGGAAGCCACGACTCCTC
>JAGLBK010000292.1 GCA_018260275.1 Deinococcus sp. | reverse complement strand
AATTGGACGGAATCCGGATCAGGTAGGCGGGGTCAGCTGGGAACGGCTACCCCGTCGCCTGAGTCGTCTTCGGGGCGCACAACACGCGGTTTGCTGATCTGTTGCCGCCCGGTCAGGGCGCGTCCCAGCGTAATTTCGTCGGTGTATTCCAGCGAGCCGCCCGCCGGAATGCCGTAAGCGATGCGGCTGACCACGGCCCCCAGCGGTTCCAGCAGGCGCTGCAAATAAAGCGCGGTGGCGTCGCCTTCGACCGTGGTGCCTGTCGCCAGAATAACTTCCATACCGTCTTGCACACGCGGCAGCAGCGGCTTGATATGCAGCTTTTCCGGCCCGACGCCATTCATGGGGCTAAGAACCCCGTGCAGAACGTGGTATAACCCCCGGTACTCGCCGCTCCGCTCGATGGCGATCACGTCGCCGGGTTCCTCGACCACCGCGATCTGCTGCTGGTCGCGGCCCGGATCGGCGCACACGTCGCACCTGTCGGCGTCGGTAATGTTGAAGCAAATTGGGCAAACGTGCAGGTCGCGCTTGGCTTCCAGCAGGGCCGAGGCGAGGCGCTCGATGTCTTCACGCGGCTGCTCGAACAGGTGAAAGGCGAGGCGCTGGGCGCTTTTGGGGCCGATGCCCGGCAGCCGTGACAGCTCGCGGATCAGCGAGACCAGCGAAGGGGGATACTTCACTTTTTATCTCCGTGCTGCCTGTTTATGTGCGGTGCTGGACGCTGGCGGCAGCGAGTCCTCAAAACCCGGGGATACCCAGTCCCTTGGTGGCGTCGCGCTGCAACTCCTCCGCCTTGGCGCTCGCGTCGTTCAGGGCGGCCAGCAGCAGGTCTTCGAGGGCCTCGACATCGTCGCCGTCCACGGCCTCAGGTTTGATCTTGAGGCTCTGCACCTTGCCGTGGCCGTTCATGATCACGGTGACCAGTCCGCTGGCCGTGCCTTCGACAGACTGCTCGGCCAGCTCGTCCTGAATTTTGGTGGCCGCGGCCTGGGCCTGCTGCATCTGCTTCATCAGTTTCTTCATGTCCATGGTGGTATATCTCCTAATAAGCGACGGGGAGGCTGAGTTCGGTGATGTTCACCGTCCCGCCCGGCTGTACCTCTAATTTAACCCGGAGGTCTAACAGGATTCTGCGGCGCTCCCCTGTTTCGGTGATGCCGCGCATCCTGGTAGCCAGATTCTGACACGCCCTCAGCAGATCGGGGCTGGCATTCACCGCTACGGCCTGAGCCGGGGCGTTCGCCAGCAGCCGGGCCTGCTCCAGCTGCAGCGGTTCCAGCGCCGCCTGCACCACGTCGTCGGCCAGCCCGTAGTGGGCCACGCGGGTCAGCAGCGCCGCCATCTCGCCCTTGATAGCTTCCAGGCGGGGCGCAGGGTCAAACACCGGGGCCGTGCCCGGTTCCAGCAGCCGCTGCACCTGGTCCGGCTCGGTGCGCACGTCGGTCGCGGCCTGCCACGCCGTTTCGTCCATGTCTAGCTTGCGCACACAGGGCACCGTGGCCTTCCGGCTGTTCCTGGGGGAGGATGAGAACGTCAGCTGGGACGGAGCACTCTCACAGGAGTTCACCGGCACCTACACGCCTGACCTTCAGGAGATTCCGCCCAAGGTGCTGGCGCTTCCGCTGGGCGCGTGGTGGACGCTGTATGCCAACCTGCCCGCGACCATCCCGGTGGATGTGCCAGATGACCTCGTGGCCGACCTGTTCCACTCGGTCAATGGCGGTGAGTACTGGGTCATCGTCGAAGCCGAGGTGATCGTGCCGACGCCCTACGCTGTCTTCAAGCGGCTCCAGGCGGCCCCGACCAAGGACGGCAACAGTAATCCGCTGGCGGGCTATCAGGTCACCTGGGGCGCCAAGCACCTGTAGCTGACGATTCATCCGCCGACCATCACCGAGGACCGGCTGGTGGACAACCTGCCCGCAGCGAACTACCCGCCGGGCTGGAACGCCGACATCATCAGCGAACCGACGTTTCAGAGCAAGGTGCCCGGTTGCCTGATTCCCCCGGCAGTGGTGTTCGGGCAGCTGGTCACGGAGGCCAATGTCGTGCGCGACTACGCCAGCTATTACACCAGCATTCAGACTGGTGCCCGGCAGCTGCCGCAGGTTTAAAGCATTGGAATGATGGAGGCGGTCGCCGATGTGCCGTATGTCGAGGTGCTGGCGTTCGGCGTGGCCGTAGACCGGGACAACGGATTCGACTACCAGACGGCTGAGGTGGCAGCTTCGGCCTACACGTCGGCCACAGTGACGGTTCGCAGGCCGGTCGATTACGTTCATGTCAATCAGTCGGGCGGAAAGCAGATGGCCGCTGTGGTCTATGCCTGGCTCAAGTGGTGGTCCTGGCACTGATTCCCCAAACCGACAAGCTTAAGCCTCCATTCAGCGTCCAGTTCCAGTGATCCATGAGGCACAAGTACAACGATCTGATTGGATTGGTAAGTAGCTGCCGGGTGTAGAAATCATTATATCGCCATTCCCCAGTTCGCACCGCCGACAGCACGCCGCAAATCCTCCTTGGTCTCGAAATGACGCTCCTGAA
>JAGLBK010000291.1 GCA_018260275.1 Deinococcus sp. | reverse complement strand
ATGGTGCTGGGCCTCGACCGCCCGACCGCCACGCAGTTCAGCTTTTACCTGGGCCTGATCACGCTGGGCGGCGCGTCGCTGCTTGACCTCATCAAGAGCCGCCACATCATCGGGCAGGTCGGCAGCCTGAACCTGCTCATCGGCATCGTGGTGAGCTTCATCGTCGCTTACGCGTCTATCGGCTGGCTGCTGAAGTTCGTCTCGACCAACAATTTCAAGCCCTTTGCCATCTACCGCGTGATCGTGGGCCTGATCATCCTGTTCCTGATTCATCAGGGCGTGCTGTCGAACGGTCTGCGCGGCTAAAAGTAGACCGCACCGCCCTTCCCCGCCCCGGCCATGCGCCGGGGTTTTTCATTAGACCTCGTGCAAAAGTCGCAGTGAGGTCGGTCAAAGGGTCTAAGGGCAAAAACCGCTTAGGCTTAAGGGACTGCAACAGGGCTTCGCCTCAATGCGTTCAGACCCTGCCCAGAAGGTATGACTTTCGCAGAAGCTCTATCCTGTTTCCAGCCGGGGCACACTACACTCGGGCGATGAAGTTTCCGCTTTTCTTGCCCGGCGCGGCCCTGCTGCTGCTGACCGCCTGTCATCCGGCAGACGGCAAAGCCGCCCAGACCCAGGCGCCCGCTCAAACCCAAACACAGCAGACCCAGACACAGCAAACCCAGACGCAGGCGGGGCAGACCCCTTCGGCGCAGACGCAGAGCGCCACCGACCCCACCAGCGGCCTGAACTGGATGACTGCCAGCCAGCTGCCGCGCGAGGGCCAGCAGGTCTACGCCCTGATCGGCTCGGGCGGCCCGTTCAAATACTCCAAAGACGGCGTGACTTTCGGCAACCGCGAGGGCATTTTGCCGCGCCAGCCGCGCAATTATTACCGTGAATACACCGTACCCACGCCGGGGGCGGGCAACCGGGGGACCCGGCGAATCATCTGCGGCGGCCAGCCCACGACCAGCCGCGCCGACTGCTACTACACCGCCGACCACTACGCCTCGTTCCGGAGAATTCGCCCATGACCCTGTTCCAGACGGCCCCAGACGGCCTTCAGCCTGCCCCGCAGGACGCCCGCACCCTGGCCGCCGGGCAGCAGATCACCACACATGAAGTCGAGCTGGCACTGGTTGAAGACAAAGACAACCTGATGACCGCGCTCGTGACGGGCCTGGGCCTGCGCTCGACCTTCGGCCACAACTGGGACGCGCTGTACGACGTGCTGACCGATCCGGCAGAGCTTCCGGAAAAGTCGGCCATTTTGCTGCGCCACCATGAGCAGTTCCGGCAGCGCCACACCCGGCTGTGCCAGCAGCTCGAAGGCGTGCTGCTCGACGCCCAGGCCGGGAACAGGGAGCAGGGCCGCCAGTTGTGGCTGCTGACTGAGCCGCGTGACCCCGAACAGGACTGAACCCCCGCGCTATCCTCGGGAGATGACTGAGGGCGACGTGGCTGCCACGGGAACACGGCAAAATTACATTCTGGGCATCGACACGTCCTGCGACGACACCGGGGTCGGCATTGTCAGCCTGGAGGCGGGCGGCGCTGTGCAGGTCAGGGCCAACCGCATCTGGTCGCAAACCGTTCACGCGCAGTACGGCGGCGTGATGCCCGAACTCGCCAGCCGCGAACACGTCGAGCGCATCGACGAGATTGTGCAGGGCGCTCTGGCCGAAGCCGGGCTGAGGCTGAGCGACCTCACGGCGGTGGCGGCGACCTCCGGCCCCGGTCTGGTCGGTGCGCTGCTGGTAGGCCTGATGTACGGCAAGGGGCTGGCGCAGGCGCTGGACGTCCCCTTTTACGCCGCGCACCACCTGGAGGGCCATATTTACGCGGCTGCCAGCGAGGCTGAACTGGAACTGCCTTACCTGGCGCTGGTCGTCTCGGGCGGGCATACGCACCTGTTTGACGTACAGCACGCGGGTGAGTACCGGCTGGTCGGGGCCACGCGCGACGACGCGGCGGGCGAAGCCTTCGACAAGGTGGCGCGGCTGGCGGGCCTGGGGTATCCGGGCGGCCCGGCGATCAGCGAGGCGGCCACGCGGGGCGACCCCACCGCCGTGCCCTTCAAGGAGCCTCTGCAAGGGCAAAAGGGCTTCGACTTCAGCTTCAGCGGCCTGAAGACGGCGGCGCTGCTGGCCTCGCGGGCCGGGGCCAGGCCCGATGATCTGGCGGCCAGTTTCGAGCGGGCCGCCGTGAGTTTTCTGGTCAAGACCACCGTGCGGGCCGCCAGGGCGCTGGGCCGCACCACGGTGGTCATATCGGGCGGCGTAGCGGCCAACCAGGCGCTGCGGGCCGCGTTCGCTGCCACCGACCTGCGCGCAGTGTTTCCGGGCAAGGGCCTGAACACCGACAACGGCGCGATGATTGCCCTGGCCGGAGCCGCCGCCGTGCAGGCAGGCCGTGCCCCCAGTGCGCTGACGGTAGGCGCCGAAGCTTACGCGCCGCTGGCAAACGTAGAAGCGCAGGTGGACTAAGAGCGTGTTTATAAACCTCGAGTGCTAGGGGACAACGGAAAGCAGACAGAAGCTCCTACCTTGCAAATCATCGTCCGACACAGTGTTTC
>JAGLBK010000290.1 GCA_018260275.1 Deinococcus sp. | reverse complement strand
AAAAGACCTGCACCCCAAAGCTGTTCCCTGCAAAATCATCTTCCAGGGCAAAGTCGTTCTCGAAACCCTGAGCACCAAGCCCGAAATCCACGTGGATGTCTGGAGCGGCGTGCACCCCTTCTGGACCGGTGAAGAGCGCTTCCTGGATACCGAAGGCCGCGTGGACAAGTTCAACAAGCGCTTCGGCGAAAGCTACCGCACCACCCGCAAGAAGTAAGCGAGCTTCATTTGTCTGGCCCTGCCCGCGTGGTGGGGCTTTTTTGTGGTCTGGTCAGGGCTTGAGGGTCAGCGGAAAGCCTCTGGGGCCGCCGTAACCTTGCAGTACCCAGGTGTAAGTACCGGGGTTTATGTAGGCCAGGTTGACCCAGCTGAAACTGCGGAACATGACGGTTCGTCCTGGCGCAATCCACCGGGTTCGCAGCTCGTCGGTACAGGCTAAAGTTGAGGCAGGCTCTGCTGCTGAAACTTTAATCTGACTTTCGATTCCTCTGACCAGCAGGGGAATAGATCCGCTACAGCTATAGGCAAAAAGCAGAGGCTTGTCTGTTGGATTGGTGACCAGAACGCGCAATCCTGGCACAAGGTTAAAGCCTGTCCCAAGGGTACTTTTCCAGATTGTACGGGGGTGAACGTCATAGGTCAGACCTTTCTGGGTCTGGGACAGAGGAGCTGTGGCTTGGGCTACCGTGAAGGGGAACGCCGCCAGAATGCCCATTAGCACCACCTTGAGCCTGTTCATAATCATGATTTGCAGCATGACCGCAGTATGCGACGGAGAGCCGATGGCGAAGTGATTACGTCCCGCTCTGCCATAATCTTGCGTGCTCAAGTCTCCCTACTCCGGCGGGCACCTCGAGGTGATCGTCGGGCCAATGTTCAGTGGTAAAAGTGAAGAACTCATCCGGCGCGTGACCCGTGCCCTGATTGCCCGGCAGCGGATAGCTGTGTTCAAACCGGCGCTCGACGACCGCTATCACGCCGCGCATGTGGCGAGTCATGCGGGCCGCACCATCGAGGCGCTCGCCGTGCCCGATGTGGCCGCCATTCACGCCCACCTGTCGGGGCAGGGCGAACTGCTCAGCGCCGCGCCGGAAGGGTTGGACGTGATCGGCATCGACGAGGCGCAGTTCTTCGGTCCCGAACTGGTGCCGCTGGTGCTGGACCTGGCCGATGCCGGGGTCCGCGTGATTCTCGGCGGCCTGGACCTGGATTTCCGCGCCGAACCCTTTGGCCTGATGCCCGAGCTGCTGGCCCGCGCCGAGAGCGTCGATAAGTTGACCGCCATTTGTACCGTATGCGGCGCCCCGGCCACCCGGACGCAGCGTCTGATCGGCGGACACCCGGCCCGCTTCGATGATCCGGTGGTGCTGGTCGGGGCGCAGGAAAGCTACGAGGCGCGTTGCCGGGTTCATCATGAGGTCGAACGCTAAAGCGTTTGCGTAAGAACGCTTTGCTACTTTTGACCCTCTACCTTGGTGGGACTTGGAAAGCTGCGAAGCAGAGGGTCTTGCGAAGCAAGGGGTGACTCGCAGAGCTGCTTGCAGACTTGAAAAGCTCCACAGGAGAGGGGACCACAAGGTAACTTGTTTCTATAAATCGGCCAGGCCAAAAAAAACCGCCCCCACTTGAAGGGCGGTTCTTCTGGCACTCTAGGACTTATTCAGTCTTTTCGGCACCGGTTTCTTCGGTCTTGACATCGTCTTTCTTGTCGTTGGCAAGGCCGAACTGTGCGAACAGGTCCGCGTACACGTCGCCGAGCTTGGTGCTGATCTTGCCACCCTGCTGGGCGTCTTTGGCGTTGTAGTTGTAGTCGGCACCGCCGCCACGTCCACCACGTCCACCGCCGCGCTGGCCTCCGGCCTGACCGCCGCCTGCGCTGTAACGGTCGCTGCGAGCGCCACCGCCCTGGCTGACGTAGTCGCGGCTGCCGCCACCCTGCTGCGGGGCAGGGGCGCTACCGCCCAGGAAGCGGCGACGGCTGAGGCTGGCACGCTGCTCCACGGGGTCGATGTTCAGGATCATGGCTTCGATTTCGTCGCCCTTCTTGAACAGGTCGGCCGGGTTGTTCACGCGGTTCAGGTCGAGTTCGCTGATGTGAATCAGACCCTCGATGCCTTCTTCGATTTCCATGAATACACCGAAGTCGGTCATGCCGGTGATCTTGCCCTTGACCGGGGTGCCGGGCGGGTAACGGTCAGGCAGCGCACTCCAGGGATCGTCGGTGGTCTGACGGATTCCGAGGCTGATGCGGCGCTCCTTGGGGTCGATCCGCAGGATCACGGCTTCGACCTCGTCGCCTTCCTTCATCACTTCGTTGGGGTGACGGACGCGCTTGGTCCAGCTCATTTCGCTGACGTGAACCAGCCCTTCCAGGCCGGGTTCCAGCTCGATGAAGGCCCCAAAGTTGGTGAGGTTCGTGACCTTGCCCTTGACGTGCTGACCGATGCTGTAACGCTCGGTCGCACCTTCCCAGGGGTCCTGGGTCAGGGCCTTCATGCTCAGGTTGATGCGCTCACGGCCCTCGTCCACGTCAATGACCTGAACCTGAACCTTGTCGCCCACCTTGACCACGTCGCGGGGGTGGTTGAAGCGCC
>JAGLBK010000028.1 GCA_018260275.1 Deinococcus sp. | reverse complement strand
TGAGGAGTCGTGGCTTCCAAACCTCAGACATGTCCAGAGTTTACAATTCGACAACAACTTTCCGCGTTATCAATAATTTTTCTAGGCCGGTGAGCCTTCCCCCAAAAGTGGGAGGCTCACCCCCTCGCCTTATTTTTCCGGAGTTAACCATGAATAACATCGAGCACACTGTCCGTTCGCGGTTCCCCGACCTGGTGTTGCTGGGCTGCGTGCTGGGCTTCATGGGCATCCTCATTGAGCTGTATAGCATCGAGCACTTCCAGCGTGGTAGCCAGATTATTGGCTTCCTTTCGACCATCGCCGGACTGATCGTCTCGGCCCTGGGTTTTGTGCCCAGCCTGCGTAAAGTGGTCGTGCCGCTGCTGGCCCTGCTGACCCTGACCGCACGCTGGAGCACCGCGAGACCCGCCAGGGCGACTACGCCGAGTGGCAGCAACGCCAGGCCGCCGCCAAAACTTCCGGTACGACGGCTACGACCGCTGCTGGGGAGGACGGCCCGCGCGGCGCGGCCAACCGCCCTTTCCGTTCCAACATTCCCCTGCTGGCTCCAATGGCCCTGAGCGGCCTCTCGGCGCTGTCGCTGATGTCGGTGCTGGCCCGCCGCCGCCCCAACGAGCTGGTGGACACTTACCCGACCCAGACCGTCGTGGGCCGCTGAGCAACACGTTTTCCCTGGTTGACGCCTCTGCGTGGTCAGCCAGGATTCCTTTTTAGTTACTTGAGGTCAGCATGTACAAGGCAGTGGATTCACACAAAGAGGCACACTTCACCGGCTCGGAAATGGTGCGCGACATCGTCATCGGCATGAGCGACGGTCTGACGGTGCCGTTTGCCCTGGCCGCCGGTCTGTCGGGCGCGGTCGCCAACGGGCACGTCGTCCTGATTGCCGGTATCGCGGAAATGGCCGCCGGGAGCATCGCCATGGGCCTGGGCGGCTACATGGCGGCACGCAGCGAACACGAATCCTATATGTCGGAACTGGCCCGCGAAAACCAGGAAATCGTGGAAAAGCGCGACGTGGAAATCGAGGAAGTGCGCGACGTTTTCCGCAAGTACGGGCTGAGCGGCGACAACCTTGAAGCGGCGACCCAGGCCATCATCAGCAACGAGAAGGGCTGGGTGGACTTCATGATGAAAGAGGAGCTGGGCCTCGAAGAACCCGACCCCAAGCGGGCGCTGCGTTCGGCGCTGACCATCGGCCTGTCCTACATCCTGGGCGGCATCATTCCGCTGGCCCCCTACGCCTTTAACCTGCCGGTCAATACGGCGCTGCTGTACTCGGTAGTCGTAACCCTGATCGCGCTGTTCGCGTTCGGCTGGCTCAAGGGCCGCTTTACCGGCGTACCCCCGTTTGCCAGTGCCTTCCAGACCATGTTCGTGGGCGCGATGGCCTCGGGCGTGGCCTTCCTGATTGCGCGGGCCGTCTCGGGCATGGGCGGCGAAGGCGGGCACGCTTAACTTCAGGGGCAAAAGCTTTAGCACGCCCACATCACACCCCGCTTAACAGCAATTATTCTCAATACTAAGGAGTGGCACCCATGAGCGAAAACAAGGACATCACCCCGGACCAGGCCCGCGAGATTGGCGACCAGATTGGCGTGGACTGGAACAAATTCGACCTCGAAGAATTCCGGCGCGGATTGGACGTGGAATTCGAGCACGGCTCCCACGACCCGCAGACTGACGTGACCCACGACGACCCGGTGACGACCGGCAAGATTGCGCTGGCCCACCTCAAGGAATTTCCCGACTACTACACCCGGCTGGAAAAGATGGAAGCCGAGGCCGAAAAATACTGGGGCAAGCAGGAAAAGGGCGAGAAATAAGCCGGATTTCTGTGGCGGTTCATCTCCCACCCCCCCAGCCAGGGGGGCCTTTTTGTAGCCGCAGCAGCCAGTAGTGAAAAGCAACCCGCTTTGCAAAGCGGGTTGCCCCCGGTCTGTAGGCTGAATAAAACATCAGCCGGGGCGTGGCGGTCAACACCGCTCACATGAGGATTTCTATGACCACCTACCTTCATACCATTGCCACGGCACTGCCCGAAACGGCGTACCCGCAAACCCTGATTCGTGACCTGCTCAAGGCGCAGCCGCAGCTTGACCGCCTCGCCCAGCGGCTCATTCCTGGGGTGTTTAATGCTTCGGGTATCGACACGCGTTATAGCGTCATCGAGGATTACACAGGCAAAGGCGGCCCCTTTTTTGACGCCGGGACGGGCAAGATGCTCTCACCAGGCACGGGGCTGCGTAACGAGCTCTATACCCGCGAGGCTGCGACGCTGTTTGTGGCCGCTGGAAAGCAGGCGCTGGAGCAGAGCGGGTTTGAGGCGCGGGATATCACCCACGTCGTCACGGTGTCCTGCACCGGCTTTTTTGCGCCTGGCCCCGACTATCTGGTGGTACGGCAACTGGGCCTCTCCCCCACCACCCAGCGCTTTCACGTCGGCTTCATGGGCTGTTATGCTGCCTTCCCAGCCCTGCGGATGGCCCAGACTTTTTGCGAGGCCAACCCCAGCGCCACCGTGCTGGTCATCTGTGCCGAACTGTGTACGTTACATGTCAAGGTGTCCAGCGACCCCGACGACATCGTCTCAGGCGCGGTCTTTGCCGACGGAGCCGCCGCCGCCATCGTGAGCAGTCGCCCGCCCCAGGCAGGACGCGTGGCGCTGCGTTTTGACGCTTTTGAAACGGCGCTAACCCCACCCGACCAGGGCGAAAAGGACATGGCCTGGACCATTGGGGACGAGGGCTATCAGATGGTGCTGAGCAGCTACGTGCCGCGCCTGATTGAAACCCACCTGCACGGTGCGGTGGGGCCACTGCTCCACACTCTGCCTGGCGAACTGGCCGAGGCGGGGCAGCATATCGGACATTGGGCGGTGCATCCTGGCGGGCGCAGCATCCTGGACAAGGTGGAAGGCAGTCTGGGCCTCAGCGAGGAGCAGATGCAGCCGTCTCGCGGGGTGCTGCGGCAGTACGGCAACATGAGCAGCGCTACCGTGCTGTTTATTCTGCGTGACCTGCTGGCAACCGTGCAGGAGGGCGAGCGGGTGTGCGCAATGGCCTTTGGCCCAGGACTCACCGTAGAATCTGGCCTGATGACTGGAGTGGAGGGCCGCGCTTGAAGCTCAGCTGGCCCAACCTGACACGCCGCGAAACCCACACCCCCGAACTGATGGACGACCCCGCGTGTAACTTACGGAAACTGGAGCGCACCTACGCCCAGTTTGAGCAGGTGAACGCGCTGGTGTCGGGCTGGTGGCCCGTTTACCTGCGCGATATTCGGCCACGGCTGCGGCGTGAGAGGGCCAATACGCTGCTGGACATCGGCTGTGGCGGCGGCGACCTGGCGCGGCAGTTACTAGGATGGGCCGCCCGTGACGGCTTCAGCCTGCGCGTCCTGGGGATAGACACCGACGCGCGGGCCATTCACTACGCCCAGCGGCAACTTTATTCGGGCCTGGAATTTCGCGCGGTAGGCAGCCGTGAACTGCTGGTAGAGGGAGCAAAGTTTGATTTCATCGTCTCCAACCATGTTCTTCACCACCTCAGCGACACCGAACTGACCACGCTGCTGGCCGACTGTCAGGCGCTGAGCAGCGGCATTACCCTGCACTCGGACATTGAGCGTCACCCACTGGCCTACGCTGGCTTTGGCCTGCTGGCCGCGCCGCTGTTCCACGACTCATTTATTCTGCCTGACGGCCTGCTGTCGGTGCGCCGCAGCTTCACGAAGGCAGAACTGAGCCGCCTGGCCCCTGCGGGCTGGCAGGTCACGCGGCCCTTTCCCTTTCGGCTGCTGCTCAGCAGGGAGGCGGGCCGTGCTTGACGTCCTGATTGTGGGCGGCGGGCCAGTGGGCACCTATCTGGGGGCGCTGCTAGCCGCCGTAGGGGTCAAGGTGCAGGTGTACGAACGCCGCGCCGCGCCGCTGCAACACTCCCGCGCCATCGGTATCCACCCGCCAGCGCTGCGGGCTTTTGAAAGCATCGGGCTGACCTCAACAGTTATCAATGCCGCTGTGAAGATTCACCGTGGGCTGGCCATCGGTGAAACTGGTGTGCTAGGCGAGCTGAATCTGAGCGGAGCGGGCAACGATTACCCTTTTATCCTCACGCTGCCCCAGGTCGTCACCGAGCGGCTGATGCGTGAAAAGCTGGCCGAACTTGCCCCAGGCGCGTTGCAACTGGGGGCCGAAGTGGTGGCCCTGCGCGACCTCGGCACACACGGCGAGGTAGAAGTCGTACAGGGTGGAGAGCGTTCCACTGTGCAGGCCCGTCAGGTGGTGGCCGCCGACGGGCTGCGCTCAGGTCTGCGGCAAGCGGCGGGCATTCCCTTTCACGGTGGGCCATACCCCGACCAGTACCTGATGGGCGACTTTCCAGACACCACACCTTTTGGAGGCGTGGCCGCCGTCTTCATCAAGGCGGGCGGCGTGGTGGAATCCTTTCCGCTACCAGGTGGTTATCGGCGCTGGGTGGTGCATGTTGGGCAGCAGCAGACTACTCCCAGAGCGCAGACGCTGACGCAGCTGATTGAGGAACGTACTGGGCTGCACGTTCCAGCGGGCGAATGCCGCATGCTCAGCCCCTTTGGGGTGCAGCGCTACCAGGCGGCGCGGATGGTGCAGGGCTGCCTGCGCCTCATCGGGGACGCGGCGCACATTGTCAGCCCGATTGGGGGCCAGGGGATGAACCTGGGCTGGCTGGACGCGCAGCAACTCGCCCCGCTGCTGATACGGGTCAGCCAGGGTCAAGAGGTTGCGCCGCAGGAATGGCACGCCTTTGAACGCCGCCGCCTGCGTTCCAGCGCCGCCGCCATCCGTCAGGCCGAGCTAAATATGGCCGCGGGCCGCCCTGCGCAGCATCCATTGACCCAGCCCGCACGCGAAAAGCTGCTGAAAGGCCTGCTCAGTCCCGTTTCCCAGCCGCTGCTGGGCGCGGCCTTTACCATGCGGTGGCTGTAATGTGGGAGCTGTAGTGCGGGTGCTGATTGCCTCTCAGCCTATTGCGGGGCATGTCCTGCCGCTGCGCGAAATTGCCCGCGAGCTGGCGCGGCGGGGCCATGAAATTCGCTGGTACACAGGCCGCAAATACCGCCCCCAGGCCGAAGACCTCGGCGCAGTCTGGGAACCCTTTGTCCACGCCCGCGACTACGACGACAGCGATTTTGGGGCGGCCTTCCCTGGCCGTGGGCAGCAGCGGGGACTAGCGCAATTGCTCTTTGACCTGCACCATATTTTTGTGGGTCAAATAGAAGGCCAGTTCTACGACCTGCGCGACATTGAGCGGCGCTGGCGACCCGACGTGGTGCTGGCCGACCAGACGGTGGGAGCCGCCCTGCTGCGCGAGGAACTTGGCGGCCCGCCTCTAGCGCTGCTGGGTGTCTTGCCACTAGGAGTGGACAGCCACGACACCGCGCCCTTTGGTCTGGGACTGCCACCACTGGCGGGACCACTGGGCCAGCTGAGGAATGCGGCGCTGCGTGGGCTGACCAATCATCTGGTCTTCCGGGGTATCTCAGCCCAGCTTTCAGACATTGCCACGCGGCTGGGAACGGTTCCGCGCTCCTTTGCCCCGCCCATAGCGCCGCGTCTGATGCTGCAACCCAGCGTGCCCAACTTTGAATATCCCCGCCGCGACTTGCCTACCCAGCTGCGCTTTATCGGCCCCCTGCTGCCATGCCCCGTAGCCTTTGCTCCCCCCGACTGGTGGGCCGATGTGCTGACCTCGCCGCGCCCAGTGGTGCTGGTCACGCAGGGAACACTGGCGACTGACCCCGCACAGCTGCTGCGGCCTGCGCTGAATGCCCTGGCCGCTGAGGACGTGCTGGTGGTGGCGGCGGGCGTCAACCCAGCGGCACTGGAACCCTTGCCCAGCAACGCCCGCGCCGCGCGGCACCTGCCCTTTTCAGAACTGCTGCCCCACGTCAGTGTGTACCTCACCAATGGCGGCTACGGCGGCACTTTGCAGGCCCTCAGTCATGGGATTCCCTGCATCGTCGCGGGCCGCAGCGAGGACAAGGCGGAGGTAGCGGCGCGGGTGGCTTACGCGGGCGTGGGGCTGAACCTGCGTACGGCGACGCCTACCCCCGCCAGGATTCGCCGGGCTGTACGGGAGGTGCTGTCAGAGCCCTCCTACCGCACTCGGGCCGCCAGATTGGGCCAGCAGCTCCGCGCCCACGACGCCGCCACTGAGGCGGCTGACTGGATAGAACAACTGGGAGGCAGCTCTTGAAACGCCTCCTGCTGTTGACCACGTTGTTTTGCGTCCTGGGACAGGGGCAGGCACAGTCCACGAAAAGTGTCAGCGTCCTCGGCCTGAACATCCTTCACGGCTCCCTACCCCCGGCCGACCGCACCGTGCTGGACGGCCTAAACACCTGGCACTGCGACCCGCCCACTGCCCGGCTTGACCGCCTGCTGTATGACCAGTTGCAGGGGAAGGGCGCGAATCTCAGCTGCGGCAATCAGGTAGAAGGGCTGCTGGAATTTCCTGGCCTCAGCGACGCCGCGCACCCTTACGGCAGCTACCACGAGCTGGCCCGCCGTATCCGCGAGGCAAAAAGCAGCGTGCTGCTCGCCAATATGGTCTGGGACGAGGGGAAAAATGCGCCAGGGCCGCTGATTGCTGCCGCGCTCGCTGACCTGCGCCGCAACGTGCTGGCTCACCCGGAACAGTATCCGCAGGGCATGACGGTGCGGCTACTTCTGGGCAATTCGGTGCGGCCTGACCGCCCCGCCGATGCGCGTGCCAACCTGGACTATCTGGTCAACGACCTGCTGCGGGCCGGACTGAATCTCAGCGGGGAGGCGGAAGGGGGCTGGCAGCTCGACATCGCCAATTTTCATTACGCGGTGCCGCACAGCCATATCAAAATGCTGGTTTTCGACGGTGAGGAGGTCATCGCCGGGGGCTTCAACATCTCCACTCTGCATCTGGCCCCAGCCTCGGGCGGCGAGGGCCTCAGCGACCTGGGAGTGGTGGTGCGTGGCCCGGTAGCCCGCAACGCGGTGGCCGCTTTCCGCGACAGCTGGGGGTTGAGTGACCGCCTGACCTGCCCGCCCGGTGCCAGAGCAGGCACGGCCCTGTCCGTCCGACACCAATGTCGGCTGGGCGGCGCGAGTGCTGACTTTGATGTGCTGTGGCCCCCAGCGCAGGCGGTAGGCCCGGCCAACGTGTATTCGCTCTATCGCCGGAATGGTTTGACAAACGCCGACGACGCCCTGATAAACCTGCTGGGAGCCGCCGACCACCAGATTGACCTGTTACAGGCTCAGGCGAGCGGTGACCTGACCTGTGACCTGTCGCTGGGCACACCGGGCGGCTGCGATCTGAAGAAGCACGGCCTACCGGTGTGGCAGGCCATCGCGGGGGCTATGTGCCGGGGTGTCCGGGTCCGGCTGGTGCTCGACCAGGCTTACCCCATGAAATTTGAAGCCGCCGCACTGGTCCGCAGCCTGCAGGAATCTTTGAGAGGCACAGGAACCGGGCAGAATCTGGAAGTCAGGTGGGCCAGGCACCCAATGCATACCAAGGCCATCCTTGTTGACGGCGAAATGGCGGTGATGGGCAGCACCAACCTGCATTTTTCGTCGTTCGGTGCAGGCGGCCTCAGCGAATACGCCCTGGCGACCAGCGATGCCCAGGCGCTGGACGGGGTACAGCAGGTCTTTCAGCGCGAGTGGGACGCGGCCAGGCCGTTTGATTTTCCCTGGTGGGCGAGATGACCTCGTTGGACCAGCTCTATGCCCTGAACCGATGAGTTGCCACGTCAACGCCTGAAGGCACAAAAAGACCAACCTGCCCTTTAGCTGGCACAGGTTGGTCTTCTGAGTGTTCTACTTCGCCAACGCTTCAATCCAGGGGATATTACTTCTCCTGAACTTGTTCGCCGACCAGTTCGCCGTTTACCTTCATGTCGCCACCAGCGGCATAGGTGTGCAGCTCGCCCAGAATCTGCTCGATACCGGGTTCAGGCTCGGCCTTGGCTTTTTTGATTTCCTCGCGCACGCCCGCGCCCAGGCGGGGGTCCACCTTGTCCAGCATCTTGCAGTACTCGTCCTGAATGAACTGCGGCACCGGGGCCAGGGCGCGGCCATAGTTGCCGTGCATACGGGCCTGCTCGTCGGCGGGCATCAGGCGGTAAAGGGCACCTGGCTGGGCGTAATAGTCCTCATCGGTTTCGGGGTAACTGGCAAAGCGGTCCGCCGCGCCGCTCAGGGGCAGCGGAGGCTCACGCAGACTGTCGTCGGCTGCGGGACCGCCGAAGCTGTTGGGTTCGTAGGTCGGCTGCGCGTCGTCACCAAACTGGCGAAGGAACCCGTCCTGCTGGTAGTTGTTCACAGGCACTGCCGAGCGGTTGACCGGCAGCTGGGCGTAGTTCGCGCCAATGCGGTAGCGGTGCGCGTCGGCGTAGCTCATGATGCGGGCCTGCAACATCTTGTCCGGGCTGGCCCCGAAGCCGCGCGGCATGTTGCTGGGTTCAAAGGCGGCCTGCTCGATCTGGGCAAAGAAGTTCACGGGGTTTTCGTTCAGCGTGAACTCGCCCACTTCCATCAGCGGGAAGTCCTTATGCGGCCAGATTTTGGTGATGTCGAAAGGATGAATGTGGTAGCTCTCCGCCTGCTCGGGGGTCATGACCTGAAGGCTGACCTTCCACTTCGGATGCTCGCCGCGCTCAATGGCGTCGTACAGGTCCTGGCGGTAATAGTCGGGGTTCTTGGCCGCAATTTCAGTCGCTTCCTGCTCGGTCAGGTTTTCGATGCCCTGTTGAGTGTGAAAGTGCCACTTGACATACACCCGTTCGCCCTTGGCGTTCCACAGGCTGTAGGTATGCGAACTGTAACCGTTCATATGGCGGTAGCTGCGGGGAATGCCCCGGTCACCGAACATATAGACGACCTGGTGAATGGCCTCTTTCTTGTGAATCCAGAAGTCGAACTGCATGGTGTTGCTGCGGCGGCCCGTGGCGGCGTGGCGCTTCTGGCTGTGGATGAAGTCGGGGAACTTGCTGCCGTCGCGGATGAAGAACACGGGCGTGTTGTTGCCGACCATGTCCCAAATTCCGTCCTCGGTGTAGAACTTCAGCGCGAAGCCGCGTGGGTCGCGCACGGTATCGGCAAAGCCCTGCTCGCCTGCCACGGTGCTGAAGCGGGCCAGCATGCGGCACTCGTTGCCAACGTTTTGGAAGATTTTGGCGGCCGTCAGCTCAGGGATGGCGCGGGTCACGCGGAAGGTGCCGAACGCGCCGCTGCCCTTGGCGTGCACCACGCGCTCGGGGACGCGCTCACGGTTGAAGTGGGCCAGCTTCTCCAGCAGGTGGTGGTCCTGCAGCAGCACCGGCCCACGCGGGCCAGCGGTGATGCTGTTCTGGTTGTCGGCCACCGGCACGCCGAAATCGTTGGTCAGGGTGCTCTGGGGGGCCTTGGGCTCCTTGAGGTTGCTGGGTTCGGTGGGGGCAAAGCTGGGCTTTTTCTCGTCCGGCATAGTGTTCTCCTTGGGTGATATGGGTGTTACGGGTCTACTCTACTACAATTGAGAAGGTTTCCCATTAAGACGGCCTCTCATAGAAGTGACCGGTTCAGGTGTCGGGAGGGAGCCGAGCTATTTGCGCTGAAAGGGATGGCGCTCAGCGTTCCAGAAGGGACAGGTATCGCGTGCGTGGTCATTTCGCTGTTCTGGGGGACGCAACGGAGCGGGGCGAAAACAGACGCAGACCCAGCGTCAGGAAGGCCGCTCCACAGGCCACCAGATAAAGGGGCCAGGCATGGTCACTTCCCAGACGAAGGCCGTGCAGTGTGGTCAGGAGGAACGCCGGGTAGGCCAGCAGGTGTAAGCCTTTCCAGAAGGGGCGGGGCAGGTGCTTGCGCCATAGGGTAGAGACGTAGACCAGAGCCAGAGTTTCCAGACCAAGCGTGCCCAGACCGACTTCCAGGGGTTTGAAGCTAGCGTTCCCCGGAATCAGCACCGCCGCCAGGGTCTGTGGATACTGACCGTCCACCAGGAGGAACAGGCCATGAATACTGCCAGCGGTCAGTGCAAAGCCCGAAAGAAGGCCATGCCACCCGTAACTGACGGCCCTGGCAAGCCATGACGGCGCGGCGGGTGCAGCGACGAGGACGCCGAAAATTACAGAAAGAGCCAGCGCGAGATAAGCGGCCAGGCCCGTGGCCCGCAGCATCAACCAGGCCACAGGCAGGTCTCCGGTGCCGCGCCAGGCCAGCAACCAGGCGGCCAGGAGCGCAAAAATCAGGCAGGCTGCGAGGAGATCATTGCCGCGCGAAGACAGTCGGGGAGCAGGTAAGAGACTCATACCGCCCGCTCCAGTGGCCGGAAATCTCCCCCCGACAACAGGTAGACCACACCGCCAGCATCGAACGCCAGAAGTTGCGCCCCAGCGTCCAGAGCACTCAGATGCTCAGGGCCAAAGAAGGCCAGTTTACTGAGGACTTCAGCGCGGGTCAGACTGCTCGTTACGGCGGTCACCTGAACAAATCTGGACTGCACACTTCGGGCAGTGCGCGGATCGATCAGGTGTGCGCCACCGCGCTGCTGGCGGGTAAGCAGGCTGCTCGTCGCCACGCCCCAGTGGCCCGCTGGGAGGTGTAGACTGAGCGGAGCCAGGCCGTAAGGGTGACTGACCGCTACCTCACACGCCCCCTGACTTTGCAGCAGCACGTCACCGCCCGCATCAAGGGTGAAGTCGCCTGACAGGTGACGGGCGGCCAGCGTGGCAATCAGGCTTTTGCCAGTGCCGCCCAGGTCAAGCCCGCCTCCCAGCGGCAGACGGATCAGATCGCGCTCAACGCTGACCTGCTGCCAGCTGGGAACCCCCGGTGTCAGGGGCCGCCGCGCTTCACGCAGAGAGGCACCCAGATAGCCGATGCGCTCAAGTGCGCCGAGCACCGTCGGTGTAATCAGCCCCCCTGTTGCCCGCGCAACCCGCAGCGCGTGCCGCAGGGCCAGACGCAATTCAGGCGGTGAATTTTTCAGTTCACCCGCGCGGTTCAGTTCCGTCAGAGGTGACGGCTGAAAACGGCTGAGCAGCCCTTCCAGACGCTGAATTTCCAGGCGTGCAGCCACAGCACCCCGACCCTCAATACTGATCCAGGTGCCAAGCGCAAAGAAGATGGTGGGCCGCATCTCAACTTCCTCTGGTGACGGCTCTGGGACGAACTGGCGGACGAGCAGAGTAGTAGCCACCGACGGCCTGACCAGGGGGGGTTGTCACTGAGCCAGAAGAAACTCCCCCAGCCGTGGTGGCGTTTTCTGGAATGTCCATCCCGAGGCTGGTATAGCGGTAGCTTTCCTCTTCATACCCATCGTCACCCTCATCTTCTTCGCGCCCGTCGCGTTGACGTGCTGGAGCGAGTTCCGAGTCTGGGAGAGGAGTCACGGCCCCCTGATCCGGAGCACTCTGGGGCTGCCCGACCTGTTGCACTGGAACCGAAACTGCCTGTTCAGGAGCCGCCACGCTTCCGCTAGCCGCCGCTTCTGAAGCTACTGGAGAGGTCGCCGTGGGTTTCTTCATGGCGACATCCCCGAGCCTGAGACCCAGCCCACAGAGCAGCGCCGCACTTAAAGTCAGGACCGTGCGGGTGGCTTGATTGGCATCGAAGCGGTGTGGCCTGGACATGCGAGAACCTCCTTTCCTATCTGCATCGTTATTCATAAAGTGAATTTAGCGGTGTTCCGTTATTCGAGCGTTAAAATACTTATTCCCCGTGCTTTCTAAATTTCGACCTGCAAAGCAATAATTCTACAGCAACTTTAAAAAGCTGCTCAGAGGTAAATATGAAGGATTTTCTTTTAAATTCCAGGTTGTATTAAAGAATTAGACCACTCCCATTGCATCTCATCTGTCTGACTCCAGGGCAGGATGGTGGTAAGTGAATATCAGCCCCAGCAGGCCGAGTTGAGCGAACAGACCGGGGGCCAGTGCGGGGGCCGCCCCCTTCAGCGTTTCCTGAATCCGTCCCCAGCCCACGGCTTCTGGAGCAAGTTCCAGACTCATCCCGTAGTTCTGCCGCAAATGAAAGAACACCCCCAGCAGCCCCACCACCAGCATCACGAGCATCAACCCCTGGTAACCCCGCACCGTGGAGGCTGACGGTCTGCGCCAGACCACCGCGTTTGCCACGGCCAGTGCGCCCAACGCCACAAAGGGAATCCATTGCCAGGGCTTTTCCAGGTGATTGAGGAGCAGGAGTTCCAGCGGCGTCATCAGGCAGATGAAGGTACTGAGGGCCAGCAGAAGCAGGCGCAGGTGGCCGACAGTACCCGGTTGCGTGGGGGGTTGAGTCATGGTCACTTCTCCGGAAAATATGAAGAGCTTATTTCAGCTTTGTGCAGTTCAGAAGTTGCGTGATGCTGGCGGCTTTCATGTACTTGCTCATTTCTTTCTTGACGTGAGCAGCGTTTCGGAAGGGGCGGTAGTCATGAATCTCGCCGATGAGCTTTGGCCCAAGCCCGATGGCCCTCAGTTGTGCGTCGGACGCCGTATTGAGATTGATTTTGGCCTTGCAGGTAATCGTCTGGGCCTGGGCGGGCGTGGCAAGCATCAGCAGGAAGGGCAGGGTCAGCAGGATTTTTTTCATGGGTAAGACCTCCGAGGAGCATGGTGCGGGGAGGCGGTGACACAAGCGTTACTTCCAGATGTGTGAATGATGAGTTCGGCCCACAATGGGTTCCATGCGAATCCTATGGGTTGAAGATTCACCAAATATTGCGCGGTTGGTCAAACGCAACCTTGAAGCGCAGGGGCACACCGTTACGCACGCAGCCACGCTGCGAGAGGCAAGGCCGCACCTACTGGACGAGCCTTACGACCTGTTGCTGCTCGATGTGACTTTGCCCGACCATCCCGATGGTGGGTTTGTGCTGGCACAGGAAGCTATGAACATGGGATTCACAGGCCAAATCCTGTACCTCACGGCCCGTGATGGGCTGGATGACCGCCTCCGTGGGCTGGACGGCGGCGGCGACGATTATCTGGTGAAACCGTTTGACCTGCCAGAGCTGCTGGCCCGAGTGCGGGCGCTTTTACGGCGCGGCACCCCTCTTCAGTCGAGTCGGCGCACTCTGGGTGCACTCCAGATTGATTTCAGCACCCGCTCCGTGCATTGGCAGGGCCGGGCGGTGGATCTCAGCCCACGGGAGTTCAGTGTTCTTGAGCGCTTCGTTCTCAACCCCGAACGCATTTACACCGTTCAGGAACTGCATGACCTGATCTGGGCGGACGCGGCACATGAGCTGGGCGTGGTTCGCCAGACCGTGAGGCGCTTGCGGCTGCGTCTGGCCCCTGAAGTGATCGAGACGGTGCCGAGTGGCTACCGACTCGGTCACCTTGACCAGGCCCAAAAGCAGGAACAGGAGAAGGCACAGGAGGAAGCGCCGTGAGTCTGCGGGCGCGAGTCGCACAGGTGATGGCCCTGGGGATTATTCTCGCCCTGATGCTGCAAGGTGCGCTGGGCTACCTGGCCTTCCAGAGCCTGGTGCTGGGCGACATGGATCATGACCTGCACGGCTTCAGCAGTAAACTTGTCCACACCATAGAACAGACGACTGACCTGGAAACTCTTCAACCCAGCTACGAGGGTTATGTGGTACACGCCCGCATCATGAAAGGTCAGACCCTTATCCGTGACCTGACCAGCGTTCCGAAAGAATTGACACCAGCGCAGTTCAGCAGCGGTTATCACACCCTCGGGGCCTGGCGCATTACGCAGGTGCCACTGCGTTGGCAAGGCCAAGAATTCACACTGCAAACGGCGCTGACCAGCCCGGAATTTACAGCAGGGCTACGCAATTACCGCACCACCACTTCCCTTACGGCTCTGCTGGTCACGGCACTTGGGGCCGCTGCTGCTTACATCCTGAGTGGGTATGCCCTGCGGCCCCTGCGCACCCTCACCAGGATAAGCACGCAGATTGCTCAGTCAGGCAGTCTGCAAAATGCCGTCCCCACCAGCGAAAAAGGCAGCGGTGAAATCCATGAACTGGCCCTCAGCTTTAACACCATGCTGAGACGACTCGCCGAATTCCGCGCCCGTGAGGCCAGATTTAACAGTCAGGTGGCCCATGAACTCCGCACGCCTCTGACCGCCATGAGCCTCGCGCTGGATACTGCCGAAGGTGGACACCTGACACCAGACGAAACTTATGCCATCCTGCGCGACGAATTGCGCTACACCAAGCGCCTGAGCGCCTCACTGCTGATTCTGGCCCGTGAAGGAACCCTGGCACATTCCGAAAAGGTTGACCTGGCACAACTCGCCCAGGAAGGAGCACGGGGCGTAGGAGCGCAGTACTTTGGCCTGGCAAATGCCTGGATTGAGGGAGACTCTACCTTGCTGCGCCGCGTCCTTGAGAACTTGCTTGAAAACGCAGTGACCTACGCGCCAGATGCGGCCATCACGGTCACCGTGAAGCACGGTACACGGGTGGAACAAGGAGTAGAGCTAACGGTAGAGGACCAGGGTGAGGGCTTGCCCGAGGAGGCCATGTTCCGCCTATCGGAAGAGTTTTACCGGGCAGGGCAGGCCAAGACCTCCGGCTCCGGCCTGGGCCTCAGCGTGGTGCGCCATGTCGTAGATGCTCACGGTGGTGAACTTATGTTTGAGCGGGCCGAGCCGCAGGGGCTGAAGGTCAAGCTATGGTTTCCGACCACAATGCCCAAGACTTGACCCCTCAAGGCATGCACTCAACTCCGATAATGAAGTCCACAAACTCGCCTATGTGCCGTGGACCCGCTCATGGCTGAATCTGATAAGCAGCTTGGAGGCTTGAGTCAAAATTACGTCAGCGGGCGCCCACCGTCGACTGGAATGATGCATCCCGTACTGAAGGTCAGATGGGTAGCGACTGCCAGGACGGCTCTCCCTACTTCTTCCGGCTGCGCAATCCGGCCCAGCGGCGTACGGTCTGCCTGAGCCTGGATCAGTTCGGGAGGCATCCGCTGGGCATATTCACCGTCAACCCAGCCCGGTGACACGCTGACCACCCGGATCTCCGGGGCCAGGGCGCGGCCCAGACTCCGTGTAATGGAATCCAGTGCGGCTTTGCTGGCACAGTACGCCACATTGCTGCCCACACCGGTACGCCCGGCAATCGAACTGATATTGACGACCAGTCCTTGGCCGTTCACGCGCAGCAGCGGGGCGAAAGCGCGCACGCAGGCGAACGGACCACGCGCATTGACCCGGAAAATCGTGTCGATCCATTCGTCGGTCAGGCTGTCAAGATCGTCATGGGGAACTGGTGTGGTCAATCCCGCATTGTTGACCAGAATATCTAGCCGACCTTCCGTCTCCCGGATGGCCTGGGCCGCTGCTGTCAGTGAGGCCGGGTCGTCCACCTGCACCTGCAAGGCCCGGTGGCCGGAGCCGGGGAGGGCCTCACAGAGCGACTGTGCCCGCCCGGCTCCCGAGGAATAGCCGACCAGAACTCTGGCCCCTGCTGCGGCCAGCTCTGTGCAGATGGCGGCCCCGATTCCACCGGCTCCACCAGTGACGAGAGCGACCTGCCCGGCGAGTGCGTCTGTTTGCAAAGTCATACCTCTCCTTCCGGCGGTTGACCCGCCACGGTGCTGCGCCAGATAACGTGAGGCGGGTGCAACCGGGCACTGCCCGGCGAACTCGGCGGATCGTCCAGCACGCTCAGGGTGTCCTGGATCATGGCCCTGAGGGGCTGGCGAATGGTGGTGAGCTGATAGGCCTGCCACCCGGCTTCCTGAATATCGTCGAATCCAATCACACTGACCTCGTTGGGCACGGCGCGGCCCAGTTGTCGCAGAGCGTCCAGCACTCCAAAGGCGATGATGTCGTTGGCGGCAAAAATCCCGTCCGGGAGCTTTCCGGCCCTGTGCTTCCCAACCCCATGTAGGTCGAGGGTGGCCTGAAATCCCCACTCGTAGGTAAACCACTGCGCCGGACTGCCGAGCAGCTCGACTCCGGCGTGAGACAGGCGTTCGCTGAACCCGCTCAGGCGGTCACGGTGCGTGCTGGTATCCGGGTCCCCGCCCACGAAAGCGAGCTGCCTCGCCCCGGCCCGCAGCAGCAGTTCAGCGGCCAGCACCCCGCCCGCATAATTGTCACAGGTGACCGACAGCACGTTCAGCCCGCTGAGGCGGCGATTAAAGAAGAGCACCGGAACGTCGAGAGAAGGAGCCTGGCGCGGCAGCTGTCCGCTGTTCAGGCGCGTCGGAAAGACGATGGCCGCTTCGATCTGGTAAGAGCGGGCGGCGTCCAGCGTTTCCTGCAATTCACGCGCCGGATCGTGGGTGATGAGCAGCGCCCGTTTCCCCCGCGTCTCGAGGGCCTGCGCGAGCTGAGTGAGAGCCTGCGGATAGAAGGGGTTTTGCAGCTCTCCGACGATCAGCGCCACGATGCCGCTGCGCTGAGTTGCCAGACTGCGGGCCAGGGCGTTGGGCTGATACCCCAGCTTCTGCGCGGCGAGCATCACCCGTTGCCGGGTCGCCGCACTGATCTTGCCCCCAGGGGTAAAGGCCCGCGAGACCGCCGACTGTGAGACTCCGGCTTCACGGGAAACGTCCAGCGACGTGACCCGCGTCAACGGGGCGCGGACTTGGTCGAACAGTTCACTTCCAGCAGGAGTCGCCGCTGAAGACTTCGATTTCGGAATGCTGCTCACCCCCCGGCGCCCCACTTCAGTCGAAGCGGCAGTCCAGTTTGACACGGAGCGCCAGTCCATTAAACCGGAGTCGCTAGAGCAGCTTTCATAATTACGCCATTTGTGGAACCCCACCCCAAACGGCTCCATTATTCCAGCTGCTCATTCAAAGTCACTCGCTCCGCTCGACATAGAAAGCCACAAACAACGTGGCCTTTTTATGCAAACTGCTCTAATCGACGCTGCCAGCCTGACCGTACCGCTCGACCCGCAGATCGGCCTGCCGCTGGTGACCGGCGAAGCCTTCCACGCCGCAGATCACCGAGCAGTGGCGGCCAATGGTGACACTGGCTTCACGCGTCGCCCGTTGATAGGTCACGGTCTTGAGATACTTGCCGACCCACAGCCCCCCGGTGTACCGCGCCGCGCGGCCCGTGGGCAGGATGTGGTTGGTGCCGATGGTCTTGTCGCCATAAGCGACGTTGGTTTCCGGCCCCAGGAACAGCGAACCGTAGTTGACCATATTGTTCAGGAAATAGTCGGGGTCGCGGGTCAGAACCTGCACATGTTCGCTGGCGAGGTCGTCCGCCACCCTGACCATTTCCGCCTCATCTTCGGCCAGGATGATCTGACCGTACTCCTGCCACGCGACGCGGGCCACATCCGCCGTGGCCAGAATGCCCAGTTGCCGCTCGATTTCGGCCTCGACCTCATGCGCCAGTTTCTCGGAGGTGGT
>JAGLBK010000289.1 GCA_018260275.1 Deinococcus sp. | reverse complement strand
TGGGCCGGGCACTTTCGGGCACAGTCAGGCTGCGGCCTTTGGCACTGCCGCCAAGAATTCTGAGACTCACTGACCCAGCCTAGCTCAAGCGCAGTAGGTCAGGAGGGTTTGATCACTACGGCCCAACTTAGACGAAACCCCCAAGAATATCCAAACGCTACATCTGGGCCTGCCTGAATTCTCAAATGCTACCCTTGACCTTACGAATGTTAATATGAGGTATGAGACAGCTTGGTGGATCACTCGATCCGCTCGACCACCGCATTTTGCAGGAACTTCAGACCGATTCACGCCTCTCCATGCGTGAGCTGGGGCGGCGCGTGGGCCTCTCGGCTCCGGCAGTGACCGAACGGGTCAAGCGTCTGGAAGAAGCCCAGATTATTCTCGGTTACGGGGTGCGGGTCGCCAGCAAGCCCCTGGGCCGCACCATCACGGCATTCATAGGGGTCAAGGACAGCGGGCGCAACGACCCGACCCTGGTCAAATGGGCCGCTGGCAACGACAACGTACTGGAATGCCACAGCGTCACCGGAAACAACAGCTGCATCCTGAAAGTGGCCGTACCGGATGTGGCCGCCCTGGAAACCATGCTGGCCGACCTGATTCAGATGGGCTTTACCTGCGACACCAGCATCGTGCTTAGTACACCACTCGATGGCAAAGTCATGTTGCCGCCCGCTGCGCTCACGTCCTGAAATAGCAAAACGCCCCGATCTGCTTGACCAGGGGCGCCTTAAAGAGCCTACTGCACATTAACTTTAGAGCAGTTCAGTTCGTCAGAAAGACAGTACGTGTCTTCTTTTCAAATGCTCTAGAGGCCAGCCTCGGCCAGGAAAGCGTCCAGCTTCTGGGGACGAAACCCGCTGAGGCTGTGCGCCACGTCGCCGCTGACCAGGGTCGGCACACTGCGGCGGCCACCGTTGACGCTCATGACCAGTTCGGCGGCCTGTTCATCGTGCTCGATATTGATTTCCTCGAAGGGAATACCCTTTCTGGTCAGCGCCTGCTTGGTCACCTGGCAATCGGGGCACCAGCTCGTCGTATACATCTTGATCATAAATGCAGTTTACAAAATAAAGCATCAAAAGGCAATGAGCACAAAAATGGCCCACCGCAGGGGTGAGCCGTTTGCCTTTCAGAAAGGCGGTATTCAGAAAACCGGAGTCAGCGATTAACCCTGAGCGCTGGCCGCGACCGACTCGGTCTGTTCCGTCGGCGCAGGAGCCGTGGGCTGTTCCGCATCCTGGGCAGCTGCCGTGCCGGAATCGGCGGCAACGGCTTCAGATTCGGCACCGGGGGCCGCCTGATCGCCTTCCGCACCGTCTGCACGCTCTTTCCTGGGGGCAGGAGCAGCCTTGGGCACCATGATCATGTTCATGTCCATGCCCATCATGCTCGGGTTGCTTTCGGGCGCACCGACATCCGCCAGAGCTTCGGCCACACGCACCAGAATGCGCTCGCCCAGTTCCGGGTGAGTGCGTTCACGGCCACGGAACATGATGGTGACCTTGACCTTGTGGCCTTCGAGCAGGAAACGGCGCACGTGCCCGGTCTTGGTATTGAAGTCGTTGGAATCGATCTTCACGCGGAATTTGATGGCCTTGACTTCCTGCGAGCGCACGCGCTTCCGGTTTTCCTTCTCGTTCTGCTGCTGTTCGTAGCGGAACCGGCCATAGTCGAGCAGGCGGCAGACGGGCGGTACAGCCTGGGGACTGACCATGACGAGATCAAGCCCCTGCTCACGGGCCATCTGCATGGCGTCGCGGGTATCGATAATCCCGATCTGTTCACCTTCGCCGCCGATTAACCTGATTTGCCTGACACGAATCTGCTCGTTGACCTTGTGTTCTTTCGCTATGTTCATCACCTCCGCCGCGCCCCACACGCACTGGTGTCAAGGGCGGCTGACCTGCTCTGTAAACAGGCAGTCTTCAGTTTACCACGGAAGGGCCAGCGCCGCTCTTGGCAAAAGGCACATCTGCCCCCAGCCGCACCAATATGCAGCCCTCCCCTTCCCCCCCTGATCTTCCCATGCCAGTTCTCGGCCACGCTTCATGCTCTTCTGCCATGCTGTACCAGATGAGTGCCGATCTGCCCGCTTCACCCAGCCCTCTCAGGCCAGCCTCGGCCTATACCTATGGCCCGCAGGCCGCCCGGAACCCGGAGCTTGAAGTCCTGCTGACCGACGGACTGGGCGGCTTTTCGCAGAGCAGCCTCTCAGGCCTGCCCACCTGGCGGTACTCGGGGCTGGTGACCAGTCAGCGCCCCCCGGCTCAGCGCTACAGCCACATGATTTCGCCACTGGAGGAACTGGAGGCGGGTGGCGAACACGTCGCCCTGCATACGCTGGAAATTGCCCCAGGCGTGTTCGAGGGACGCGGCGCAGAGTTGCTGACCGGCGCGACGGTGTGGGACCTGCTGCCCGAGCGCGAGCAGTTCTGGCGCGGGGTGCGGGTGCGGCGGCAGAGTGTGATGCCGCAGGAATCGGGCGCCGTCATCTATCTGTACGAGGTTTCGGCCCGCCAGAGCGTCACGCTGACGCTGGGAGGCTTTTTTACGGACCGGGATATGCACGCCCTGCACGCCCAGGCCCCGAATCTGGTGTTTCAGACGGGCGGCAAATGGGCCAAGGTGCAGGGAACGCGCAGTACG
>JAGLBK010000288.1 GCA_018260275.1 Deinococcus sp. | reverse complement strand
TGTTCTCGCCGGGGGCGCTGATTGTCACGCCCGCTGACCGCGAGGACGTGATTATGGCCGCCGCGCTGAGCCACATGAGCGGCACCCCGCTGGCAGGCGTGGTCTACACCTCCGGCACCTCGCCCGAACCCAGCATTCAGCGGCTGTGCGAGGTCGCGCTGACCAGCAGCCTGCCGGTGCTGCGGGTGCCGACCAATTCGTTTGAAACGGCCTCGCGCCTCGCCCACATGGATTCCCGCGTGCCGCACGACGACACCTCGCGCATGGATAAGATGCTGGACTTTATCGCTGACCGGCTGGACACCGTGCCACTGGGCGCAAAACTGCGTGTTCCCAGCAGCGACGGCGAGCGCCGGATGCCCCCCAGCGCCTTCCGCTTTGAATTGATTGGGCGGGCGCGGGCGGCGGGCAAACGCATCGTGCTGCCCGAGGGCGAGGAGCCGCGCACCATCCGGGCGGCCATCCGCTGCACCGAAAAAGGCATTGCCCGCTGCGTGCTGCTCGCCAAGCCCGACAAGGTCAGGCAGGTGGCGCAGGGCCAGGGCCTGGAGATTCCGGCGGGTCTGGAAATCATTGACCCCGACAGCGTGCGCGAGCAGTACGTGGCCTCGATGGTGGAACTCCGCAAGAGCAAGGGCCTGACCGAGCCGCAGGCGCTGGCGCAACTGGAAGACACGGTCGTGCTGGGAACCATGATGCTGGCGACCGGCGAGGTAGACGGCCTGGTGTCGGGCGCAATACATACCACCGCCAACACCGTGCGGCCCGCGCTTCAGCTGATTAAAACGGCTCCCGGCAGCAGCCTTGTCAGCTCCATTTTCTTCATGCTGATGCCCGAGCAGGTGCTGGTCTACGGCGACGCGGCGATTAACCCCAACCCCAACGCTCAGGAACTGGCCGACATCGCCATTCAGTCTGCCGACAGTGCCAAAGCCTTTGGGCTGCCGGTGCGGGTCGCCATGCTCAGCTACAGCACCGGCGAAAGCGGCACCGGCGAGGACGTGGAAAAGGTCAAGGAGGCGACCCGGCTGGTCAGGGAACGCCGCCCCGACATCCTGGTCGACGGTCCGCTGCAATATGACGCCGCCAGCGTGCTAAGCGTAGGCCAGAGCAAAGCGCCCAACAGCCTGGTGGCGGGCCGCGCCACGGTGTTCATTTTTCCCGACCTCAACACCGGCAACACCACCTACAAGGCCGTGCAGCGCAGCGCGGGCGTGGTCGCCGTGGGGCCGATGCTCCAGGGCCTGCGCAAGCCAGTGAATGACCTCTCGCGGGGGGCGCTGGTGGACGACATCGTTTATACGATTGCGCTGACGGCAATTCAGGCGACGCAGGTGAGTGGGGAGGCGTACACTGCGGCTGTCCAGTAGCTCAGTGGAAGAGCGCCCAACCACAATTGGGAGGTCGGCGGTTCAATTCCGCCCCGGACATGGAGGACAGGTCTGCCCTGCTAGGGCGGGAGCCGTCCTCCGCTTTTTGGCTTATAGACGCGGGATTTTACACTCTGTAGACTTGTTGGGTCTGGTAGCTCAGTGGAAGAGGATTACCCTGCCAGGGTATGCGGTCGGCGGTTCGATTCCGCCTCAGACAGGGGGCAAGTTTGCGTCTCATAACCGCAGACTTGTCCCAAACTTTTAGGTGATGCCCATGACTGACCAACCTCATAACCTGACCCCCGCCGATTGGGAAACCGCCGAGCGTGTCCTCCATGCCGTTCTGAAAGACCCCACGCTGGCCGATTCGCGCCCGGAATTCAGAACTTTGGTGGCGGGGGTCAACAGGCTGGGGCGCAAGCATTCGCGTCAGCAGGAAGCCGCCGCGCAGCCTGTGCCAGAGACCGAATTTCAGCCACGCCCGTGCTACATGTGCCGCCAGAAATTCAGCGTCCCCGACCCCGAAAATCCTCTGCTGTGCGTTCCCTGTGGGCAACTCGGCGCCGAAAAGCGGGCTGCCCGCGCCGACCTGACCGGGCGAGTGGCGGTGCTGACAGGCGGGCGCATCAAAATCGGGTACGCGACCTCGTTGCAACTGTTGCGTGACGGGGCCACGACCATCGTCACCACACGTTTTCCAGCGGATGCCCTGCGGCGTTATCAAGCCGAGCCAGACGCCCAGGAATGGCTGGGGCGGCTGCACCTGTACGGGCTGGACTTGCGCGACATGCGCGGCGTGGAGGCGTTTTGCGAGTATCTACATGCCACACAGCCGCACCTGGACATCCTGATTAACAACGCGGCCCAGACCATCGCCCGCCCCATGCACTTTTACGCGCACCTGCTGGAAGGCGAGCGGCTGGCCCTGCCGAGCAGTGGCGAGGCGGCAACGGTGGCCCAGGCTGCGCCGCTGCAATGGTTGAAACAGGAAAACGATGGCCTGGAACACTATTTTCCGGCGGGTCAGCTCGACGAATTTGGTGAGCAGCTCGACCTGCGCCCCGACAACAGTTGGACGCTGAAACTTGACCAGATTGAGGCCCGCGAGTGGCTGGAGGTGCAACTGGTCAATGTCGCCGCGCCCTCGCTGCTGTGCCGCGCCCTGCTCCCGCTGTTGCGCCAGTCGCCCTTTGCCCGCCGTTTTATAGTAGACCTCCTGCGAAAGTCAGCTGGTAAATTTTAGAGGTGTCAAACGGTCAATTTGAGCAGGTTCTGAAATTGA
>JAGLBK010000287.1 GCA_018260275.1 Deinococcus sp. | reverse complement strand
TTCGTTACCGCCAGCTCCCGGCCAAGCTTCTTGGCCTGAACACCGATGCGACATCAACTTAACTCGTTATCAATAGTCACGCTGGCCCGCGACAGGCCGTGGACCTGCGCGGCTTCGGTCAGGTTGCGGCCCAGCTGCGTGACCGACCCTAGCAGCAGACGGCTGCTCGACGACATGCCGCCCGCCGCGTAGGCCGCGCCCAGCAGCCAGACCGTGCCGTACAGCGGCAGCCAGGGCTGGTTGAAGGCGAAGATGTACCCCGCCGCCAGGATCAGGCCGGGCAGCGCCATCGCCGCCAGCAGGGCCAGGTCGAGCAGGCGCGAGAGCTTGCCGGGCCGGTTGAGCATGCCCGCCAGCGACAGCCCCAGCACCACCGCGATGGTGCCCGCGCCCAGCGCCAGCAGCGCCGAGAAGGCCACAGGACCGCCCAGACCCTGGTGCGCGGCCTCGACAAAGTGCTGGGTGGTCAGGTTGCCCAGGGTGATGCCCTGGCTCATGTCTCTGATGAAGGCGCTGGAAATGGTGCCCAGCAGCGGAACCCCCAGCGCCAGCAGCACCAGCACCAGCAGTCCCAGGCGCACCAGCAACGTCGCCCTAGGCCGCAGCGTCGCGCGCCGCAGCAGCCGGGAGCGCCCGGTCAGCGAGGCGAAACGCCGCGCCCGTCTGGAAACCTGCGCCTGTACGAACAGCGCAATCCCCGAAATCAGCAGCAGCAGCCAGCTGGTCGCCGACGCCAGCGGAAAGTCCAGCGGGTTGGAATACAGCGCCTGATAGATGGCGTAGGTGGCGACCGGAAAGTGGGCCCCCGCCGCCAGCGTACTGGCGACCCCGAAATCGCTCAGCGACTCGGCCATCGAGACGGCAAAGGCGGCGACCAGCGCCGGAGTCAGCAGCCCCACCGTCAGGCGCAGCAGGCGGCGCTGGCCCACGCCGTGCACCCGCGCCGCTTCCTCCAGCTCGCCGCCCATGCCCGACCAGGCCGGGGCGGTGGTCAGGTAGCAAAAAGGCACATGCTTGAGCGCCAGCACCAGAATCACGCCGCCCGGCCCCATGATGAAACTGCGCAGCCAGGGCAGGTCGATGCCCGCCGCGCTCAGCACGCCGCCGCGTTGCAGCAGGGTCATCCAGCCCACCGCCAGCAGATACGACGGCGAGAGCAGCACGACCCACATCAGGCCGTCGAGCCAGCGGGCTTCGCGCAGGGTGGTGCGCTGGCTGAGCCACGACAGCCCCGCGCCCAGGCCCACCGAAATGACAGCGGACACCACCGCCACAAAGCAGGAGTTCATCAGTGCGTGCAGCGAGTAGCCCGAGAGCGCCCGCCCGAAGGCCTGCACGCCCGCGCCCTCCTGCCCGAACAGGTGCGGAATAAACGACAGCAGCATAAAACTGACCAGCGGATAGATCAGCAGCAGGCCCACGGCGACGGACATCGCCGAGCCGCGCAGGGCGTCCAGCCAGGGCAGGCCGCGCCGGGTACTGCTCCGGGCCAGGGCCGCACTTTCGACCATTGGCGGGTTGGACATCAGTGGGCGACGTTCTGGGCAAACCAGGTGTTCAGCGCGGCCTCACGCGGTCCCCAGATCAGCGGGTCGACCTTGCGGAAAGGCAGTGTGCTCAGCTCGGGCAGCAGCGCATGTGCCCTGGCCCCCTGCACCAGCGGGTAAAAATAGCTGTCGCTGTCGCCGGATTCCAGCGCCACCTTCTGTCCGGCGGGCGAGAGGAAGAACTCGATGAACTTCTTGGCGACGGCCTGTTTCTCGGGGCTGGAATGGGCACTGAGGCCGAAATTGGAGGGCAGCAGCGTCATGCTCTTGGGGTAGACCACGCGCACGGGCTGTTTTTTCACCTGGGCGTCAATGCCGCGCGTGCTCTGGGTGGCTGCCACCGAGATGGTTCCGGCCAGCAGCTGTTTAATGAGCGGACCGCCGGTATCGAACACCTGCATCCCGTTTTTCTTCATGTTCGACAGCACTTTCTTGCCCGCGTCGATTCCCCCGGCGTCGGCCATGATGCCGGTCATCAGCGGGTAGGTGGGGCCGGAAATGGCGGGGTTGGGCATGCCCACCTTGCCCTGCCATTCGGGTTTTTGCAGGTCGGCCCAGCTCTGCGGCGTCTGGTTCTCGGGCACGGCCTTGGCATTGACCAGAAAGACCCCCGCCAGGCTGACCCCGGCGGGAATATAGGCGTGGTCGGCGGGGATGACCTGCCGGGCCAGCGCGTTCCAGTTCACTTTAGGCTGCCAGCCCCTCAGCAGCAGGCCCTGGTTGGCGAGGTCTCGCATGGCCTCGGCGCCGTCGAACCACACCACGTCCCACTGCGTATTCTGTTTTTCGGCCTGCACGCGGGCCAGCAGCGGCCCGGTCGAGAGGTCCACCAGTTTGACCTGGGTGCCGTTGGCCTTGTTGAAGGCGTCCACGACTTTCTGGTCGTAACCGATAGCGGCGTAGATGGTGATGCTGGGCTGGCTCTGGGCCAGGGCGGGGGCAGAAAGGATGCTGAGGGCCAGCAGGGTCAGGGCGGTTTTTTTCATGGTATGGCTCCTTGGGAACAGGCGGTGGGCCGGAGGGTCAGTGGGCGATGTTCTGGGCGAACCAGGTATTAGACCTCCTGCGAAAGTCATTTTGGAAGTCCTAGCGTGTGGTTATAGAGTGCGGCAATCAAGTTAAATCGGAG
>JAGLBK010000286.1 GCA_018260275.1 Deinococcus sp. | reverse complement strand
CATGTCTGCCGGAAGATTGCAGCCCATAATCTCGCTCTCTTCTTCGGAGGTCTCTGATCCCCTAGCACTCGAGGTTTGCAGCTATTTATCTTCGGTCAGCGCGAAGCCCTTGCTGAATTGCTCCTGCAGCAGCGTGAACACGACCAGCGGCGGAATAATCGTCACGATGGCCCCTGCCATCACCGCGCCCCAGTCGGTTTGCCCGCCGACCTCGATCAGCTTGCGTAGGCCGACTTGCACCACCTGTTTGTCGTCCTGCTGCATGATCACCAGCGGCCAGATGTACTGATCCCAGGCGTACACGAACTGAATGACCGACAGGGCACCCACGGTATTCCAGCTCATCGGCACCAGAATGCTGGTCAAAAAGCGCAGTGGGCCGCAGCCGTCGATGCGGGCGGCGTCGGCGAGGCTGGTCGGAATGTTCATGAAGTGCTGGCGGAATAGAAAAGTCCCGGTGGCACTTGCCAGAAACGGAATGATGATCGCCTGATAGGTGTTGGCCCACTTGAGGTCGCGGCTGACCAGATCGAACAGGGCGATGATGAGCACCTCGGTGGGCAGCATCAGCGACAGCAGCACCAGCGCGAAGGCCACTCCCTTGAGCGGAAAGCGGAAGTACACGAAGGCGAGCGCGGCCAGCAGCGACAGCACCGTTTTGCCCACGGTCACGCACACCGACACGAGCAGGCTGTTGAGCATGTAAGTGCCCAAGTGCGCGGTGGTCCAGACACTTTTCAGGTTGTCGAAAAAGGCCCCGCCCGGCAGCAGTTTGGGACTCATCACGTCGCTGGACACCTGCGTGGCCTTGATGACGGCGAAGATCAGCGGGGCGCTCACCAGAAACACGGCGATGCACAGCGCCAGGTGAGTCACCCAGTCGTTGCGCTTTTTCAGGTTGCCCGCGCCGCTCCGGGTCAGTGGTTTAGTTGCCATAGTGCACCTGCTTTTCGCCCATGCGGAACTGAATCCAGCTGATAAAGCCCACCATCGCCAGCATCAGGGCCGCCTGGGCCGCTGCCGCCCCGGTCTTGAAATTTACGAAGCCGTCCTGGTACAGCTGATAGACCAAAAAGGTCGTGATTCCGGCGTTGTGGTAGTACGGCCCGCCTTTGGTCAGGATGTCGGTCAGCGCAAAGGAATCGAACAGCGCCGAGACCACGTTGGTAAAGACCAGAAAAAAGGTGATGGGCGTCAGCAGCGGAAAGGCCACCCGCCAGAAAATCTGCGCCGGACTCGCGCCGTCGATCTCGGCGGCTTCCATCACGTCGCCGGGCAGGTTCTGAATACTCGCCAGATAAAAGACGATGTTGTACGCCAGCCCTTTCCAGACGGCGGCCAGCGTAACCAGTCCGAAGGCCAGAAAGGGGTCGTCGAGCCAGCGCGGTTTGACATGGAACAGGCTCCCCAGAATCTGGTTGACCACGCCGATTTCGGGGTTGAACAGAAAGAGCCACAGCGTTCCGGCAATCGCGGGACTCAGGGCGTAGGGGTAGATCAGCAGCAGGCGGTAGGTCTTGGCCCCGCGAATAGGGCGGCTCGCCAGCCACGCCAGCGCCAGCGAAAGCAGCAGCCCGATACTGACCGTCAGCAGCATGAAGATCAGGGTTTGCAGCGCGACCTGCTGGTAGGTTTTGCTTTGCAGCAATTCGGCAAAGTTGGCGAGGCCCACGAACTTCTCGGTGCCCAGAATCACGTTGGCGCGGTAGGCCGCCAGCTTCAGCGTTCGCAACGCGGGCAGATAGATAAAGACCGCCAGAATAGCCAGGGTCGGCAGCAAAAACAGCCAGGGCAGCGCAGCACCCTTGAACACGGCGCGTTCGTCGGCGGGGGCAGCGGTAGCCGTGCGGACGGGTTGGGTCATGAGGCTCCTTGTGGGGACGGTGGGAACAGCTCTAAATCCCAAATCCGCATCCGGGGACAGGATGCGGACTGGGTGTTATGGCAGCAGGCGGCTGGGATGGGGTGGAGGGTCAGGGGACATGACCGCGCCGGATCCGGCCGCCCACAGTGGAAAGTCGGTGCGCTGGAAAGTCAAAGAGAAGACTGGTCTGGGGGGTGGGTACAGAGCGGGCCAGTTTCGACCACCGTTGCCCTACCGCCCCCGATGTTCAGTTACTTGAAGTTGGCGTTGTACTCGTTCAGAGCCGCGTCGGCGCGGGTCTTGGTGTCCTTCAGGGCGTCGGCCACGGGGGTGCCGCCCAGCACTTTCTGCACGCCTTCTTCCATGATCTTGCGAGTCTGGATAGCGGCTCCGTTCAGGCCGCCCGCGGTGGCGGGGCTGGGTACGGTCCTGGTCAGCTGGTTGAAGGCGACCAGTTGCAGCGGGGTCTGGGTAAACCAGCTCTGTTTACGCAGCAGATCGATCGAACTGTTGCGCACGGGGTAGTAGCCGGTCAGCTTGTGCCAGTCGGCCATGTTCTTGGTGCTGGTCAGGTAGAGCGCGAAGTCCAGCGCGGCCTCGGCCTGGGGCTTGCTGACACTCTTGGGAATCCACAGGCTGGCCCCGCCGATGACCACACCGTTGCGCTTGGTGCCGTCCGGAATGGGCAGTACGCCCACGCCCACGTCATAGCCGTTCTTTTTGGCGGCGTCGCGGATGTTGCCGATGTCGGCGGTCGAGGTGATGTGGAACACGTCCTTGCCCTGGGTAAAGATGGCGTCCGAGCCGTCCCAGTCTTCCAGTTTGCCG
>JAGLBK010000285.1 GCA_018260275.1 Deinococcus sp. | reverse complement strand
GATTCAATTTCAGAACCTGCTCAAATTGACCGTTTGACACCTCTAAAATTTACCAGCTGACTTTCGCAGGAGGTCTAGTAAAGGATGTTGAAGAAGTTGAAAGACGAGTGAGGCTGTATCGTCAGAATGGACAACATCGCGAGGAAGAATCCAAAGACGCCACTGACCAGTGCAAACAACCAGTAGTCCCGCCGCCGGGTTCTGCCCGAAAAATAATTCCATCCGTAGAAGGCACCGAAAAAGGCCGCTGAAGCTTCATTGAGGAACTGGATCATGCCTCCAGCCTAATGAGAGCAATCTTACAAATTTATTGAAGTTTTATTAAGCTGCGACCAGACGACGTTTATTTAGAGCCCAGCGCCCCAGCGCAGCCACCGCGACCACCGCCGAAAAAATCCCCAGGCCGACCACCAGACGTTGCAAGCTGCCCGACAGCCACACCACCAGCAGGATGACCGGCAGGACTCCCAGCGCCGTCGCCAGCATGAAGGGCCGGAAGCCCATGCCCGCCGCGCCCGCCACCAGACTCATGGCCTCGGCAGGCAAAATGGGCATCAGACGGACCAGCATGACGCCCTGCACACCATTTTGCGTGGCGAAGCGGTGCGCCTCGTTGCGGGCACGTTCACCGGCCAGCGCCCGCACCAGCGGGTCACCCAGAGCGCGGCCCAGCGCGTAGCCCGCCGCCGCGCCCAGCAGCGCCCCCAGATACACGATGGCAAAGCCCTCGACCAGGCCGTAAGCCCGCACCGTGACCGCCGTGATGACCAGCGAGGGCATCACCGGAATAATGGCCTGCACCACGAAAGCGAGCAGCAGGGCCAGCGGTCCGGCCCAGCCCAGACCCTCCACAAAACTGCGCGTCACTTCCGGGTCGTGCGAGCTGAGGGCTTCATAGCCGTGCTGAAAGAATTGCCGCACGTCGGGAATCAGCCCCAGGCTCAGCAGCGCCAGCAGGACGCCGCCGAGAATCAGCCAGCGCAGATGGCGTGTAGGGGGCTGAAGGGCAGTCATCACATCATTCATTCTAGACAGGCTCCCTGAAACAAGCACCATCCAAAAGTTGCGGGTTTCTTGAACGAAAGCGGGGTCGGCAGACATTAGATTAAGCAGGCACCACATCAAAACGTCCCCGCCAGCAACGGCAGGGACAATGAAACGGGTCGCGGGGAGCTGGGCAGTGAACTCAGCGGTTCTGCGACAGCTTTTCGAGCACCAGACGGCTGGCGGCCTTGAGGGTCTCGAACACGCCGACGCCCTGGCTGGCCGAGGCTTCGAAGGTCTGCAACTCCTTGCGCGGGTCGATCACGGCGCGGATCATGTCGGCGGGCAGGGCATCGGGAAGGTCGCGCTTGTTGATCTGGAGGATGATCGGCACATCCTTGACATCGATGCCGTGCTCGGCGAGGTTTTCACGCAGGTTACGCATGCTCTCGGCGTTGGCCCGCAGGCGGTTGGGCGAGCTATCGGCCACGAAGACGATGCCGTCCACGCCGCGCAGAATCAGCTTGCGGCTGGCGTTGTAGAACACCTGTCCGGGAACGGTGTACAGGTGAAAGCGGGTCTTGAAGCCCTGCACGCTGCCGAGGTCGAGCGGCAGAAAGTCGAAGAAGAGGGTGCGCTCGTCTTCAGTGGCGAGCGAGACCATCTCGCCGCGCAGATGCTCGGGCACGCGGCTGAACACATGCCTGAGGTTGGTGGTTTTGCCGCACATACCGGGGCCGTAGTAGACGATCTTGCAGTTGATTTCGCGGGCGGCGAAGTTGATGGTACTCACGTGATGACCTCCTGATTCCAGAGACGAAGTTCAAAGGGGATGACCGCTGCGGCTGGGCACAGGGCCGACATGAAAAGGCACTTATCCGAGGAGATCATCCAGCAGCGCGGTCGCGCCTGCACTGAAATCGTTGCTCAGTTGCGGTTCAGGAATGTCCTTGATTTCATCCAGGATGACGGCCAGTTTCTCGATGGATTTACGGGTGTAGACCTTGACCTTACCGAGGGCCACCGAAGCATCGAAGATGAGGGTCAGCAGGGCGTCGCCGCCGACCGACTCGACGTACAACGTACCGTTCTCGCCCTGGTGGGTCTGCTCGCTGAAGGTGCGTTCGCCCAGCATATTCGCCAGGGCTGCGGTGGCCGCCGCGTTGCTGGCGACCAGCGTGGCCACGCTGTCGAGGGCCGGGGGACGGGGGGCCCAGAGGGCTTCTTTGTGGGAAAGGACAAAGCCTTTACGGTCTACAAGCAGGCAATAGCGCACGCCAGTCTGTTCCAACAGTTCTTCTAGCTGCTGGTCGACTCGGGCGAACGCTTCGCCGTACAGGGCAAGGGATGGCTCAATCATGTCAAGCCCAGTATATGGAGCGACTTGGCACAAACCTCTGACGCGGGTCACAGGTGAGCGAGCCACGCGACTTTTGTGGCCCCTGCCCTACGCCTTGGCACGCCCTGGCACGTACACTCTGCGGGTGCGCCGCCCGAAGTTGCTCTTACCTGCCCTGCTGCTCCTGTCGCTGTGGGCTTACATCGTGCCCGCCCACCAGCCCAGCACCTCTCAGGGGACGCCTAGCCCATCTCCGGTCAGCCCAAGCCTGCCGGGTGACCTGCCCCCCGAGACGATGGCGCTGTTCGGGAAAGTGCGCCCAGCCACCGTGCAGGTCGAGAGCCTGAACGTGACCGAGAACCGGGGCGGCCTGGGCACCGGATTTTTTATAGACGCG
>JAGLBK010000284.1 GCA_018260275.1 Deinococcus sp. | reverse complement strand
ACAGCCAGCATCGTCATTCAGCTGTTGACCACCACCATTCCGGCGCTCGAAAAGCTCTCGAAAGAGGGCGAGGAAGGGCGCAAGAAAATCGGTCAGTACACCCGCCTTGCCGCCGTGGGACTGGGGACGTTGCAGGCGATCTTCTTTTCGCTGTACATCGTCAATGCCAACAATCACCAGTTCGTGGCGGTCGGCTGGGACCCGGGTCTCTTTACCATCATCGTGATGGTGCTGACCCAGGTCGCCGGGATCGCCTTCGCCATGTGGATCGGTGAGCGGATTACCGAAGTCGGCATCGGCAACGGCATCTCGCTGATCATTACAGCCGGGATCATTGCCCGCTACCCGATCGAGTTCAAGAGCACTGCCGATCTGGTGCGGGCTTCACCGGACGACAACTGGGTGCTGCGCCTGCTGGCGTTTGCTGTGGCGATCATTATTACCATCGTGGGCATCGTGTACGTGTACCAGGCCGAGCGCCGCGTACCCGTGACCTATGCACGTGCGCGTGGTGGTAACGCCGGTCAGGCCCGCGCGGCAGGTCAGGCCACCTGGCTGCCGATCAAGGTCAACCAGGCGGGTGTGATTCCGGTCATCTTCGCCAGCGCCGCGCTGATGATTCCTAACCTGATCGCCGGGGCTACGGCGAAATCGGCCCCTCAGATTCAGAGCTGGATTCAGACCAATCTGATGTTCGGGCGTCCGATGTACCTGCTGCTCGAATCTCTGCTGATTTTCGGGTTCACGTACCTGTACAACAGCGTACAGTTCGACCCCAAGCGTATTTCCGAGCAGCTGCGTGAAGCGGGCGGCTTTGTTCCGGGCGTGCGTCCGGGACAGCCCACCGCCGACTTCCTGGGCAGCATCAGCAGCCGCCTGAGCCTCTGGGGCGCCCTCTTCCTGGTCGTGCTGACCATTTTGCCGCAGCTGGTGCAAAGTGCGACGCGTATCACGACCTTTCAGCTCTCGGGAACGGGCCTGCTGATTATCGTGGGCGTGGCCCTCGAAACCCTCAAGCAGCTCGAAGCGCAGCTGACCGTGCGCCGCTACGACGGCTTCATCAGTAAGGGCCGCATTCGTGGCCGCCTGAACAACTGAAGAGCCTGAATAACTGTCCTCATCAGCCGTCCTCGTCATGGGGGCGGTTTTTTGTGGCTTTCATGCCGCTGGCAAGGTCATACAACTTTGAACTATACTTCGCGCATCCGGGAAAACCACCCGAATCCGCTCCGCTCCGTTCAAAGTTGTATCTTCTTTCGCTCGCTCCGCTCGGAAAAATAGTTTGCCCAAGCGAATTATTTTTCAAAGTGGTATCACACGGCTGGGCAAGTGGGCCATATGACCACCCGTAACCTTTATCCTGAAAGGACAACGGAGGAAAATGTGACTGGACAGAAGAACAAAGTGGTGATTTTTCTCGGGCCTCCCGGTGCGGGCAAGGGCACCCAGGCCGAGCGGCTGGCCGCCGAGCAGAACCTTTTGAAGATCAGCACCGGCGACATTCTGCGCGACCATGTGGCCCGCGACACCGAACTGGGCCGCCAGGTCAAGCCCATTCTCGACGAGGGCAAACTGGTCCCCGACGCCATCCTGATCGCCCTGATCCGTGACCGGCTGGCGAGTATGGACGCGGTGCGCGTCATTTTCGACGGGTTCCCGCGTACGCTGCCCCAGGCTGAGGCGCTCGACGTGCTGCTTGAAGAACTGGGCGCCCCCGCCAACGCTGTGCCGCTGCTCGAAGTACCCGATCAGGTGCTGGTTGACCGTATCGTCGAGCGGGGCAGGCAGGCGGCGGCCCGTGGCGAGGCCGTGCGTAGCGACGACACCGAGGAAACCGCCCGCAAGCGTCAGCGGGTCTACCACGAACAGACCCAGCCGCTGATCGACTATTACGCGGCGCGGGGGCACCTGTACCGCGTGGACGGTGTGGGTACGCCCGACGAGGTGTACGGACGTATTCTGGCGGGCATGAAGTAAAGTCCGTTCTAGTTCAGATTCCCCCGGCGTTGTGGTCGGGGGTTTTCTGGTTTCTGGGAGGGTTGTCAGGGAATCCCACATCGGTTACTATTACGTCATGAGCGTAATTCACCTCAAAGGATAATCCTATGACTCTGACTCCCGAAACCATCCTGGCCCTTGCGCCCGACAGTGGCAGCGCCGCCAACGGCAAGAAACTGGCGACGCCTGCCAGGTGGCCCGCGCTGCATACCGCGCCGGGGCTGCTGTGGGGCGAGGCGCAGGGCAGCGGCAAAGACCCTTACCTGGTGGGCGTCGACCTGAACGGCTATGTCAGCAAGTGCAGTTGCCCCAGCCGCAAATTTCCCTGCAAGCACGCGCTGGCGCTGATGCTGCTGTACGCCGCCGATGCGGGCCGTTTCAGCGAGCAGGCCGCGCCCGCAAGCCTGAGCAAGTGGCTGGAGGGCCGCACCCAACGGGCCGCGCCCCAAGAGCAGGCCGGGGAAACGCCCCGCAAAGAAGCCGACCCCGCCCAGCAGGCCAGGCGCCGCGCCACCCGCGAAAAGAAGGTCACGGACGGGCTGGCCGCACTGGACACCTTCTTGAAGGACCTGGTGCGTGGGGGGCTGGCACAGGCGGGCAGCCGACCTTACAGCGACTGGGACACGCAGGCGGCGCGGCTGGTCGATGCCCAGGCGACGGGCGCGGCGCGGCTGGTGCGGCAGATTCCGGCCCTGCTGGGCGACCCGGCGGCCCTGCTGACCCACCT
>JAGLBK010000283.1 GCA_018260275.1 Deinococcus sp. | reverse complement strand
GGTCGTCGGCGTCGATGTACTCGTCTTCGGTCTCATCTTCGTCACTGTGGTGCTGGCCTTCGGCGGCAGCTTCCTGGGCATCCAGAACGGGGTCTTCGTCGGGTTCACCCTGAAGCTCGGGGATCAGGTGGCGCAACTCCTCGGGCGTGTGGTCGCTCGGCTGGGCGCTGTCATGTGCACCGTCATGGGCGCTGTCGTGCTGGTGTTCGTCGTTCGTCATCTTGTTACTCCTTGTGCCCGCTCACTGCTTCCTGGGGCAGTGCGGCGTAGGCCGTACCCCCAAGTCTACCTTATCGACCTGAAGTTTGACCGATTTGCCTGCCGTGAGCCGCAGTCCAGCCCCTGGGTTCAGCGGCGGTAAATCGCCAGCAGCAGAGGATAGGACAGAAAAAACATGGCGGCTCCGACCACCGCGCCAGCCGGGGCAGCCAGAAAGAAATTGAGGGGCAGGCCCAGCCACAACGCTATGAAGGTAAAAATGCCGCTGCTACAGGCCACCATCAGAGCAAAACGCCGCGCGGTGTCCTCGGGTCGCCATGAGTCGAAGTCCATGCGCCCATTTTCTCACGCCCCGCCGGGCGAGTTGCCCCGGCCCAGTTCAGGCAGAAGGTTCACGGTGCGTCAGCCTGGGCTGCCTATACTCGGTGGCATGAAATACGCTTTTCTCACCGCTGTGCTGGCGCTTTCGGCACAGGCCGCCGCCCAGACTTCCGGCCCGGCCCGCACCGTGAACATCGGCATGGGCTACATCCCTAACGTGCAGTTCACGCCGTTTTACGTGGCCGATAAGCTGGGGTACTTCAGGGCCGAGGGCCTCAACGTCAAATTTCAGCACGGGTACATCAACGAACTGATGCCGCTGCTCTTGCAGGGCAAGCTGGATTTCGTAGTCGGCGACCCCGAGGACGCCATTTTTGCCCGTAACCAGGGCGCTCCGGTGCGTTACGTCATGGCGATGTACCAGAAAACTCCGGTGACGGTATTCAGCCTCAAACCTCTGAACAGCCCCGCCGACCTGAAGGGCAAGACTGTGGGTATCCCGGGGCCGTTCGGCAGCAGCTACAACGCCATTCAGGCTGTGCTCAGCGAAGCCAGGCTGGAAAACGGCAGGGACGTGAAGCTGGCGACCATCGGGTATACCCAGCTCGACGCGCTGCGGGCCGGGCGCGTGGACGCCGCCGTGGGGTACATCAACAACGACGTGGTGCAGCTGCGGGCCGGGGGGGCGAAGGTCTACACGCTCGACCTCTCGCAGGCGTACCCGATGACGGGCGTGGGCCTGATCACCACCGACAGCGTGCTGGGCGGCGACCTGGGCAAAAAAGTCGTGCGGGCCAGTCAGCGCGGCCTGAAATTTACGCTGGGCAGCCCCGCGCAGGCCTTCAAGACCGCGCAGCCGGTGTTTGGGGCGACTGGCGGCAGCCTGGATGTGCTGAAAGCCAGCCTGCCGCTGATGTCCAGCAGCTTTACCGCGCAGAGTGGTCTGGGGGCCAATAATCCCGCCAACTGGACCAAGGCGGTCGCTGCGCTGGTCAAACAGGGCAAACTGCCTGCCAGCGCAAGGGCCAGCGACTTTTATACCAATAGCCTGATCAGCAGAACGCTTAAATAACTCTGCTGCGAAGGGCGTCGGGCGTGGGCTGAGCGTCAACAGGGCGAACCGTCAGACCGCCGTCAAGTCCTTCTGCGGGCCGCTAAGCCAGGGGGTGTAACTCAACTTCGCAAGGTGTCGGAAAAACCGTTGATCACTGGCCCCGCTCCTGCGACGCTTTGCAAGTCCTACAGGGGGCAAGGGTGGGCAGTGCGAATGAAGCCCAAAAAGTAAATCATCGGCCCGCAATGTCCCACGAGACAGGTCACCGCAAAAGACATGCAGGCCGTCGTGCGCGCAGCGCGCGGGCACTTTCAACGGAGCGGAGGATGGCGTGTGAGCCGGAAACGCCGCCGAAGGCAGACACGCCGAGCAAACACCAGGGACGACTCTTGCCCAGCGCAGCGTCAGCGCTCCTTGCCCCCCTGGGGTAAGGGGCGGGGGGATGGGGTAGGCCTTATCCTTTGACGCAATCTCGCATTCCTGAGTTACACCCTAAGCCAGGTGGCCTAGTGACGCGTGGCACAATAGTCTGTTAGCCTGCGGGCCATCACCACGAAAGGAGGTGCCGCACATGACTGAACACATCATTGACATCCTGTCCGCTACGCTACGAGGTTCCATTCACGCAGATACACCTGCACAGCCCTACTGGAGTCATTTTGTCAATTCGAACCATGAGCTGCCCCCCTTCCGTGAGTTGCCCCTGTCCTAGCGCCCCGCACAGATTCCTGCATAGCTTCCCGCACAGGCTGGCGCGCCCATGAGTCCCGACTGGTCTGATGACAGCTCCGGCGAGCAGCGCCTGCGCCGCAAGAAAACCAAACCGGCGGGTCGCCGCCGCCTGGAAACGCTGGTGGGCGCCAACCCCGAGGACATTTCCGATCCGGTGGTGCGTCACCTGTCCGAACAGGGCTACGTGGACGAGGTGCTGGCCGAACTCAAGAGCGGCAAGGAAGCGACGGCGTACATCGCCAACGGGCCGAGCGGCCTGATGCTGCTCAAGGTCTACCGCGATCTGGAAGCCCGCAGCTTCAAGAACGACGGAATGTACCGCGAGGGCGAAGTCATCATGGACGACCGCGCCCGCCGGGCCATGAAAAACCGCAGCGCCAAGGGCCTGAGCATGTTGCAGTTCGACTGGGTCATGCGCGAATACGCCGGACTCTGGAAGCTGTGG
>JAGLBK010000282.1 GCA_018260275.1 Deinococcus sp. | reverse complement strand
CAGCGGGTGCGAGAGGTTTTCGACCCCCTCGCGGATCGTCATGAGGTGTTGCAGTCGGCCCAGTACCAGCTCATCCATAGGCCCGAGCCTAGCATTCTGCCCGTGGGCGGTGGGTAGACCTGCGCCGCCGTTTTCGCCACAATTGAGGGCCTGTGCCCGCCCCGCCCATTCTGCCCATTCTGACCGCACCCACGGCGGCGGGAAAAACCGCACTGGCCCTGAACCTGGCGCGGCAGTTCGGCGCAGAGATCGTGGCCGCCGACGCTTTCACGGTCTACCGGGGCCTGAACATCGGCACTGCCAAGCCCACGCCGGAAGAACTGGCGAGCGTGCCCCACCACCTGATCGACGTGGCCGACGTGACCGAGGATTTCGATGTGGCGCGTTACCGCACGCTGGCCGAGGCTGCCATTGCAGACATCCTGACACGGGGCCGCCTGCCGCTGATCGTGGGCGGCACCGGCTTTTACCTCAGCGCCCTGACCCGTGGGCTGCCGCTGACCCCGCCCGCAGACCGCGCCGCCCAGGCCCCCATCGAGGCCGAGTTGCAGGCGAGGGGCCTGGACGCGCTGCTGGCCGAGATCGCTGCCGTCAACCCGGCAGAGGCCGCCCGCATGGAGCGCAACCCGCGCCGGGTGGTCCGCGCCCTGGAGGTCTACCGCCAGACCGGAAAGTTTCCGGGGGAATTCGGGTACACCACGCCCGCCTTCACCTACCGGGTGTTCGCCTTTTCGCCGGAACTATCCGTGCTGGAGGAACGCATCCGCCAGCGCACCGGGGCCATGCTGGGAGCAGGCTGGCCGCAGGAAGCCCAGTGGCTGGCCGCGCAGGTGCCGCCGGGCCATCTGCCGCGCCCGACGGTCTGGCAGGCGCTGGGGTACGCCGAGGCGCTGGCGGTGGCTCAGGGCACCCTCAGCGCCGGGCCGGCCGCCGGGCAGATCGCGCTGGCGACCCGGCAGTACGCCAAGCGCCAGTTGACGTGGACACGCCAGCAGCTGGGGGCCGCCGTGCAAGCGCCGCCGCAGACCAGCAGCGATCTGGAACGGTTCCTGGCCTCGGCGACAGTCTGCTGAGCGATGGCCTCCTGAACGATGTCTCTTTTTCTTAACCCGGTTCAAATAGAGGGGTGCGGCATGGGGGACAGCAACAGGCCGAGCAATCCGCTTCTTGCGTGCTGATCGACCAAAAGGGCTGCTGAGAGTGGGCAGCCACTGCCTTACATTCCGGGCCGCGCCGCAGCCTGCCTAACTTCCGGCTGAACGCGGCACACCCGAGTGGGGGTAGAGTGAGACACGCACCAAATGATGAGCAGGGCCCACTCTGAATCGTTGGAGTATCCAAGGCTTCGTTTAGCTGGAGGTAGGTTATGAAACCCCGTATCCTAGGCATGATTCTCGCTGGCGGCCAGGGCTCGCGCCTCGCGCCGCTGACCCAGAGGCGCTCCAAGCCCGCCGTGCCGTTCGGCAGCAAGTACCGCATCATCGATTTCGCCATCAACAACTTCATGAACTCGGGCATGTTCAGCATCTACGTGCTGACCCAGTACAAGGCCCAGAGCCTGACCGAACATATCCAGCGCTCCTGGCGCTTCGGCACCTTCCTGAGCGACTATTTCATTACGCTGGTGCCCGCCCAGATGTACCGCTTCGAGGAACTCGGCAACGCCTGGTACCGCGGCACCGCCGACGCCGTTTACCAGAACATGCACCTGATCGAGAACTACGAGGCCGACTACGTGGCTATCTTCAGCGGCGACCACATCTACAAGATGAACGTCGAGCACATGCTCGAAAAACACATCGAGTCGCGGGCCGATATCAGTATCGCCGCCTACCCGATGCCGCGCACCGAGGCCCACCGCTTCGGCGTGATGCAGGTCGACGAAAACTGGCGCGTGACCGAGTTCCTCGAAAAGCCCAAGGACCCGCCCGGCATTCCCAGCGACGCCGACACCAGCCTGACCAGCATGGGCAACTACATCTTCTCGCGCCGCGCCCTCGAAGAGCTGCTCGAAGCCAGCATCAGCAACAATCAGGAAGGCTTCGACTTCGGCGGCGACGTGCTGCCCCGCGCCCTGGCCGACGGCTATCAGGTGCAGGCGTACGACTTTCACAAGAACCCGGTGCCCGGTCAGAGCGGCCCCAACCTGTACTGGAAGGACGTGGGCACCCTCGACGCCTACTACGAGGCGAACATGGACCTGGTCAGCATCAATCCGACCTTCGACCTGTACAACCCCGAGTGGCCGCTGCGCACCAGCAGCGAGTTCTCGCCGCCTTCCAAATTCGTGCACGAAAGCGAGGGGCGCAAGGGGCAGGCCTTCAATTCGGTGATGGCCGGGGGCGTGATCATCAGCGGCGCGACCGTACGCGACAGTGTGCTCGCGCGTAATGTGCGGGCCCACTCTTACTCGCTGATCGAAAGCAGCGTCCTGTTCGACTCGGTGGAAGTGGGGCGGCATGCCCACCTCAAGCGCGTAATCGTCGATAAGGACGTGAATATTCCGCCCGGCACCCAGATCGGCCTCAACCCCGAAGAGGACCGCGCACGCGGCTTTACCATCACCGAAAGCGGCGTGGTGGTGGTGCCCAAGGGTTACGTGTTCTAAGTCCAACCAAGTTACCGTTTCGAGATGACCTAAACACCAGGTCATCCCTACACTCACACTTGGCCGTACTTTTTCCCATACTCGCTCCGCTCGGTTTGTCTAAGAGCGTGTTTATGAAGCCTCTCGAGCAGGTTCAAGGCGTCTGAGCATCAGCCGGATGTTGGCGATATAGCACCAAG
>JAGLBK010000281.1 GCA_018260275.1 Deinococcus sp. | reverse complement strand
GCGGCCTTCACCACCGCCGTGTGGGTGATCCACCGGGTTCATGGAACTACCGCGCTGATGGGGCTTCTTGCCCAGCCAGCGGCTGCGTCCGGCCTTGCCGTACACAATGTTCTTGTGCTCAGCGTTACCGACGACACCGATGGTGGCGTAGCACTCGCTATGCACGCGGCGCAGTTCACCACTGGGCAGTCGCAGGATCACGTAGTCGCTTTCCTTACCCTGCACGCTGACGCTGGTTCCGGCGCTGCGGGCCATCTGTGCGCCCTTACCGGGAATCAGTTCGACGCTGTGAACCACGGCACCGACAGGGATGAAGCGTAGGGGCAGCGCGTGACCGAGTTTAGGCTCGGCTTCGGGGCCAGCATTCACCGTTGCGCCGACGGTCAGACCTTCGGGAGCGATGATGTAACGCTTTTCGCCGTCGGCGTAGTGCAGCAGGGCAATGCGGGCGCTGCGGTTGGGATCGTATTCGATCGCGGCAACCTTGGCGACGACGCCGCTCTTGTCACGACGCTTGAAGTCGATGATGCGGTAGAGCTGCTTATGTCCGCCACCGATGAAGCGGCTGGTGATCCGGCCACGGTTGTTGCGTCCGCCGGTCTTGGGCTTGGCTTCGGTCAGCGACTTCTCGGGGCGCTTCTTGGTCAGTCCGCTGAAATCCGCGGTCGTCATCTGACGACGTGACGGGGTATAGGGACGATATTTCTTAACGGCCATGTCTCAACCTCTCCTTAGCCCTGACCCTGGCCCATCATGGATTCCAGAGTTTCGATCTTCTGGCCGTCAGCGAGGCGCACGATGGCCTTCTTGCGGTCGTTGCGATGACCGAAGAACTTGCCGACGCGCTTGCGCTTGCCGGGCACATTCATGGTGCTGACGCCCACAACTTTCACGTCGAACGCCTTTTGAATAGCGCTCTTGATGTCGGTCTTGGTGGCTTTGGGGCTAACCCAGAAGGTGTAAGCGCCGCCTTCCATGCCAGCAAAAGCCTTTTCACTGAACACGGGGGCCTGAATGATGTCGTAGTGGCTCATGCGCTGGCCTCCCCATTGTGCTGATCATCTTCGTCGACCATTTCCAGCGCTGCGGCGTCGATCAGCAAGCGGTCATGACGCAAGATGTCATACACGTTCACGCCAGCTACGGGCAGCACGCTGATCCAGGTGATGTTGCGGGCCGCGAGGCGGGCATTCTCATCATCGGTCACGAGCAGGACTTTCTCGCTGCCGTCCATACCGTGCTGCTTGGCCCAGGCGACAAAGCTCTTGGTCTTGGCATCGGCCAGATCAAAGCCGTCGACGGCAAACAGCTTGCCTTCGTCCGAACGGGCGGCCAGGGCCATCGCCAGACCCAGCTGACGCACCTGCTTGGGCAGGGTGTAGCCGTAGCTGCGGGGCTTGGGGCCGAACGCCACACCGCCGCCCACGAACGTGGGAACGGTGCGGTCGCCGTGACGGGCGTTACCGGTGCCCTTCTGGGCAAACATCTTCTTACCGGTACGGGTCACTTCGGCGCGGGTCTTGGTGCTCGCGGTGCCGCGGCGGCGGCTGGCGAGTTGCCAGGTCACCACGTCGTGCAGCACGCTCTTACTTACTTCCGGCAGTTCCACGTCGATCTTGCGACCGCCGTTCTTGCCGATGACGTCAATCTGCGCCATTACTTGCCTCCCTTGGCAGCCCCAGCTTTGGCGGCTTGGCGCAGCACGACGAGACCACCGTTCGCGCCGGGAATCGCGCCCTTGACGAGAATCAGGTTCTCGCCAGCACGAATTTCCACGACTTCCAGGTTCTGCACGGTGATGCGGTCCATGCCCATGTGTCCGGCCATGCGCTTACCTTTGTAAACGCGGCCTGGGGTCTTACGCTGGCCGATCGAACCGGGGCGACGGTGCCACTTCTTCGCACCGTGGCTGGCCGGACCACCCTTGAAGTTCCAGCGCTTCATGACGCCCTGGAAGCCTTTCCCCTTGCTGGTGCCGGTCGCGTCGATCTTTTCGCCTTCGCTGAAGATGTCCACATTCACGGTGTCGCCTTCAGGGCTAAAGTCGCGGAACTCGCGCAGGAAACGCACGGGAGCCACGCCAGCCTTCTTGAAGTGACCGGCAGCGGGCTTATTCACGCGCTTTTCGCTCTTGGGCGCGTAACCGATCTGCACGGCCTCGTAGCCGTCGCTCGCCGCGGTCTTGCGCTGCACGACGGGGCAGGGGCCAGCCAGCACCACCGTCACCGGAACGGCGCGGTCGCCCTTCCAGATCTGGGTCATGCCGATCTTGGTGCCGAGGAGTCCCTTCATGCGCGGCCTCCCACGGTCTTGATCTCGATATCCACCCCGGTCGGCAGGTCCAGGGTCATCAGGCTGTCGATGGTCTTCTTGGTGGGGTTCATGATGTCCACCAGACGGTTGTGGGTGCGGATTTCAAAGTGCTCGCGGCTGTCCTTGTCGATAAAGGGGCCACGCAGCACGCAGAAGCGGCGGATGCGGGTAGGCAGCGGCACAGGACCGCTGACATCCGCCCCGGTGCGCCGGACGGTGTCCACGATTTTGCTCGCGGACTGGTCCAGCGCCTTGTGGTCAAAACCACGCAGTTTGATACGAATCTTCGGGGCAACCATGTCTATTACTCCAGAACCTTGGAAACGACGCCTGCACCGACGGTCCGGCCACCTTCGCGAATCGCGAAGCGCAGACCTTCTTCCATGGCGATGGGCTTAATCAGTTCGACGTTGAAGGTCACGTTATCGCCGGGCATCACCATTTCGACGCCAGCCGCCAGTTCCACCACGCCAGT
>JAGLBK010000280.1:253-2821 GCA_018260275.1 Deinococcus sp. | reverse complement strand
GGAAAAAGCCCATGGTCGCGCCGTATTCGGGGGCCATGTTGGCAATCGTGGCGCGGTCGGGCAGGGTCATGTTGCTCAGGCCCGCGCCGTAGAACTCGACGAACTTGCCCACCACGCCCGCCGAGCGCAGCATTTCGGTCACGCGCAGAGCGAGGTCGGTGGCAGTGGCGCCTTCGGGCATCTGGCCGGTGATCTTGAAGCCGATCACGTCAGGCATCAGCATGTAGATCGGCTGGCCGAGCATCACGGCTTCCGCTTCGATACCGCCGACGCCCCAGCCCACGATGCCCAGGCCGTTGATCATGGTCGTGTGGCTGTCGGTGCCCACGAGGCTGTCAGGGTAGACCACGGTGCCGTCGTCCTCGGGGCGGCTCTGCACACCTTTGGCGAGGTATTCCAGATTGACCTGGTGAACGATGCCGCTGGCGGGTGGCACCACGCCGAAGTTGTCGAAGGCCTGCTGGCCCCAGCGCAGGAACTCGTAGCGTTCCATGTTGCGCTCGAATTCCAGCTCCATGTTGTGCTGGAGGGCCATCTCGGTGCCGAACTCGTCGACCTGCACCGAGTGGTCGATGACCAGATCAACGGGAATCAGCGGGTTGATCTTGCTGGGATCGCCGCCCAGTTTGACCATCGCCGAGCGCATGGCGGCGAGGTCTACCACGGCGGGCACGCCGGTGAAGTCCTGCAAGATCACGCGGGCAGGCTTGAAGGGAATCTCGACTTCGGGGTTGGTGGCGCTCCACTTGGCGACCGTTTCTACGTCTTCACGGCGCACGTCGTAGTCGTTAGCCTCGCGCAGCACGCTTTCGAGCAGCACACGGATGCTGACGGGCAGCTTGCTTACGTCATGGCCCTGAAGCTTGTTCAGGTTGTAGAAGTAGTACTGCTTACCGCCGGGAACGGTCAGCGTGTCGCGGGTGTTAAAGAGGTTCATTGCCTTTTCGGTCATGCGGGACTCCTTTTCAAGCAGCTTTGCTTGTACCCTCACATCATAAGACGGGCAGCCGGGCGAGTGGGCGTTACTAGGGCAGGAAGCACGGCCATACTTGTCACCCCTTTGGAGACAACAGACGCGGCAACAGCGACAAGTAGGTGGAGTCCGGACTTGCTGAATGTGGCTAAAGATTTGGCTCAGTCAACCCCCTGCCTGATTAGATAAATTGGCCCAGGAGGTCAAACGCTATGCGTAGAATTTTTGCTTTGTTGTTGCCCCTGGCGCTTTCCACGGCTCTTGCGGCACAACCCATCAAAAGGATCGATATAGACGTTGCCCCTTATTATTCCTCCGCGCAGAGCAGCGGGGCAGCCCCCACCGTTTCGGTTGGCAGCTCCTTCAATAGCCTGCTGCGGGCCGGAGACGCCCAGAGCCTGCGCACGGTCATCAACCGCCTTCAGACCCAGGGGGCAGCGATCACACCAATGACCATGATGGTTCTGGCGATTCGTCTCTACGATGCTGGTCTCCGGGATGAGGCCGCCTTCTGGTTCTATGCGGCCAAAGACCGCTTTACCACGGCCACCCGCGTTCTCAATTTCAAAGCCTCTTCACTGGTTCCTGTCAATGAGGCGATGGGAGCATTTGTAACACTGGCTGGACCTGCCATTAACGGGTACGCCTTTTGTGATGTCAAAAAGCAGATCACCATACGGAACAGGGCCGCCGAATGGGTCACGGCCCATCCTTATGAAGCTGTGTTCGTGCCTTCACTCCCGGCCTTAGCGGGCGACAGAAAGACCAATCTGGCTAAAGGTGTGGCCGAGATCCAGCAGCAGGCCAGGGATGAAGCGGCGGCCCTTGCCAACCCCAAAACGCTGGAGAAGATTGCCCTGGAAAGGAAAAGGAACTCAGCAGACGCCAAATTCTGCTGGAAATAAACAGCCACCCGGCCAGGCGGCCCATCCAGCCGGGCGATGACGCAAACTGGTAAGAATGACTGATCTTGATCTCCCCTTCCCCGACCACAGCCTCGCGCCGCACGAGGAACAGCGTTTTGCTGCGCTGGAACAGACCGTCAGCGATGGCCTGAAGGACTTTCAGCGCACCGGGCAGGCGCTGGCCGAAATCCGCGATAACGAGCTGTTCCGCGAGACGCACAGCGACTTTGAAACGTACCTGCGCGACCGCTGGGGCTTTAACCTGCGCCAGGCTGACCGGATTATGGACGCGGCGGTGGTCGCCCGGCAGCTCGAACCGCTCGGGATTACGCCGCAGCACGAGGCCCAGGCCCGCGCCTTCAAGCCCGCCGTGAAAATTATGGGTGAACTGGAACCCGAGCAGCAGCGCCTGATCGGGCGACTGGTCGAGCAGCGCCGCGAAACGGAGGCAGACGACCTGGCCCCCTGGGAGGAACGCGCCGCCCCCGAGGTCAAGATCATGGCGAACGTGGTCAAGAAAATGACGCCCGACACGACCGTGTATCACCCTGAAAGCGGCGACGAGGTGACGCTGGGCACCCTCTCGCCCACGCAGCGCTTCGAGGTGGTCAGCGAACACGTCGCCCAGAAAACCCAGCAGTACCACGAGAAACAGGCCGCCAAAGCCGCCGCCGGACCCGCCGAATCGCT
>JAGLBK010000280.1:0-243 GCA_018260275.1 Deinococcus sp. | reverse complement strand
GACGCCGGACCAGCGCCTGGAAATCGTGCTGGAGCAGGATAGTCAGGGCAACCCGGTCATTCATGCGCGGGTCGTGGACAAGACCACGGGCGAGGTGCTGGTCGAGGGGCAGGCGTCGGGGCAGCTGAAAAAGGCGGTGCTGGGACTGGTCGCGGAAGTCAAGGGCTAGAGCTGGGCAGTCAGAACAAACAGGAAGGCAGCGGCTTCACAAAACCCTGACACAGAAATGTCTAAATCCGACTA
>JAGLBK010000027.1 GCA_018260275.1 Deinococcus sp. | reverse complement strand
TCAGGCCGCCGTGCGCTCGGGCGGCAGTGGCGACCCCGCCGCCAACCTGAGCCTGAAAAACGCGATTGCGGCGGCCAAAACCGACACGGTGCCCGCAGACAACATCGAAAACGCCATCAAGCGGGCAGTGGGCGCGGGCGAAGGGGCCGCCGAATTCAAGGAAGTGTCCTACGAGGGATACGGCCCCGGTGGCACGGCTATTTTTATCGAGACGCTGACCGACAACGTCAATCGCACCGTGGCCGACATCCGCGCGGTGTTCAACCGGCGCGGCGGGAGCATGGGCAACAGCGGCAGCGTGGCGTGGCAGTTCGAGAAAAAGGGAATTATTCTGCTGCGCGACACCAGCGAAAAAGCCCAGGAACTTGCCATCGAATACGGTGCTGAGGATATCCAGGAATCCGAGGACGGTCTGGAGATCAGCACCGCGCCGAACGACCTGTACGCCGTGCAGGACGCCTTGCAAGCCGCTGGATTTACCGCCGAGAACAGCCAGATCACCATGCAGCCCAGCAACACGGTGGCGGTGGCGGGCGACGACGCCAAGAAGCTGCTGACCCTGGTGGACTACCTCGAAGAACTCGACGACGTGCAGAACGTGTACACCAACGCCGAATTCCCCGAGGATATGGAAGAGTAGACCTCTTGCGAAAGTCGCCGCGAGGTCGGTCTGAGGGCAAAAACCGCCCAGGCTAGAGGTCTGCAACAGGGCTTCGTCTCCATGATGCCCTGACACCGCGATTTTCGGACACGGCCCGGAAGGTATGACTTTCGCAAGAAGGAGAATAAGCCGCGCCCTCCCCTCCTCCTCATCGCCCCTGAAGCTCGCCTTGAGCCGGGGGCTTTGTGCTGCCCGCCGGGATTAGTCTGGGCTATGGCTTACCAGGGAAAACTTGCAGGCGGGTTGACGGTCACACTCAGTCAGGACGGCGCACAGACCAGCGTGAGTGTCGAGCAGACAGGTCAGCGCCAGAGCAGTAGCCGCACCACCGGAGTGTGGAAAACGCCGCCGAAACTGTGGCAGAGCGGCGAAAGCGCCGTGGTCGAAATTGGCAGCGAGGAGAAAATCTACCTGAAGATCAGCAGGGGCGGCGTGCAGTCGCTGAGCCGGACGCCCGACCTGAACGGGGCCGAAGCGGTGAGGCTGACCGAAGTCCCGGACGAGGCGGCTGGCCCCAGGATGGAACCGATGAAACCCATGGAGCCTATGAAGCCACTGAAGCCCATGAAACCGCTGAACGAGGACTGAGCGCTAGACCGACTCCGCCATATCGCCTACAGTCAACTTTTACCTCTCTCCGCTACAATCACCGGGTTATGTCACGGGTCTTTTCTGGAATCCAGCCGACGGGCGATCCCCACATCGGCAACTACTTCGGCGCGATGCGCAACTATGTCACGCTGGGCGAGCAGTACGGCAAAAACAGCATCTACTGCGTCGTGGACCTGCACGCCATCACCAATCCGGCGGCCTCCGACCCGGCGGCGCTGGCGCAGCAGACCCTCGATATGGCGGTGGCGAACTTCGCGGCGGGCCTCGATCCCAGCAAGGTCACGTTTTTTCTGCAATCGCAGGTGCCCGAGCATCAGGAACTGGCCTGGATCTTCACCTGCATTACGCCGGTCGGTGAACTGGAGCGCATGACCCAGTACAAGGACAAGTCCGCGCAGTTCGAGAGCGTGCCCGCGGGCCTGCTGATGTACCCCGCGCTGATGGCCGCCGACATCCTGCTGTACAAGGCCGACACCGTACCCGTGGGCGAGGACCAGACCCAGCACATCGAACTGACCCGCGAAATTGCCCGCAAGTTCAACCACCATTTTGGGCAAACCTTCGACGAGCCAAAAGCGGTCTACAACAAAGACGCCCTGCGGATTCCCGGCGTGGACGGCCAGGGCAAGATGAGCAAGAGCAAGGGCAACACCATCGGAATTCTGGAGCCGCTGGACGACATCTGGCAAAAGCTGCGGGCCGCCCCCACCGACCCGGCCCGCGTTCGCCGCACCGACCCCGGCAACCCGCACGTCTGCCTGATTTTCGATTATCACAAGCTGTTTTCCGACCTGGACACCATCCAGATGGTGGACCGCGAGTGCCGCACCGCCGGAATCGGCTGCGTGGACTGCAAGAAAAAGCTGCTGGAAGGCATGACCGCGCACCTCACGCCCATTCAGCAGCGGGCCGAGGAACTCCGCGCCGACCCCGACTACGTGCGCGACGCGCTGCGCCAGGGCACCAAAGAAGCCCGCGCCATTGCCGGAAGCGTCATGGAAGAAGTGCGGGAGAAAGTCGGGTTTTTGAAGCTGTAAGTGGTGAGTGATTTCTGGCCTGTAGCTTTTGGCCTGTGGCTTGTAGATAAAGGCCGGGTCAGAGGGGGGAATATTGCCCCGTTCTTCTGATCCCGCAACCGGAAATCCATCATCCAGTGTCCATCATCCATCATCATTTTCTGTCCACCTCCCCACCTTTTCCGGCTCCCTCGCCGACCTCGCCGCCGCCCTGCGTGCCGGGCGCATCCTGCCCGCCGAAGTGCCGCTACTGCAACTTACGCGCGACGTGCTGGCCTGGGTGCAGACCGTGACGGGCCAGCAGCCTCTGGCGTTTGCCGAGGCGCACCCCGACCTGTTGCCCACCCTCGCCAGCGTGATCGCCCTGAAAGCCCGGCTGCTACTGCCCCAACCCGAGCCGGACGAGCTGCCGGAAGCCGACGACCTGCTGGAAGAGGTGGTAGAAAGCGTGGAAGCGCTGGCCGAACTCGGGGCGCTCGTGGCGTTTCTGGCGGCCCGGCGGGAACAGCGGGCGGGGATACTGCCAGCGCGGGCCGCTCCGGTCGATTTTCCGCGTCGGCAGCGCCCGCGTAACGCGCAGGTCAGCCTTGCCAAGCTGGTCAAGGCCGCGCAGCAGGCGGTCCGGCAGGTAGACGTGCCTCTGCTGGCCCGCGAACGCCTGACGCTGGCCGACGCGCTGGCCGCGCTGCGGGCCTTCGGCAAACGCCTGCACACCTTTACCCTCGGCGGCGTGACCGCCAGCGACTGGGGCGAGGAAACGACCTACTTCGCGGCGCTGCTCGAAGGCGTCAAGGAAGGCCAGTTGAGCGCCGAGCAGGATGAACCCTACGGCGAAATCAGGATCGAGTCGCGGCTGGCCGAAGGCTGAGGCGGCCTGGTCATACGTGCTGCGTCCGATTCCCCAAAATCCAGAAAGGCACCAGACTTTAGTCCATCTCTACTCTGCAGCTTTGCAAGTCCCGCAGCACGTATTTCTTGCTTCTCCCTCCGGTCGGGTTAAACGCCAACTTTGTTAGCTTATTCACCGCAGTTGGTATTACACTACCGCCCGTGAATCTGCGCCCGGTGGCTAACCGTTTATGACCCTCAAATGGCGCTTGACGCTGGTGTATACCGCGCTGCTGGCCTGCCTGCTGGGGCTGGTTTCCATCTCGGCGCTGGGACTGATGCAACGCAGTCTGCGGAACAACCTGGACGCCGCGCTCAGTGACAACTACCGCGTGTTTACCCGTTCGGCGGGCGGCACCCTCGCCAGTGGGCCGTCCTGGGTGGCCCGCTACACCTTCCCCAATAACGTCATTCAGGTCGAGGACCTGGGTTTTTACGACCAGTCCACCCTCATCAGGGGCCTGTCGGGAACCCAGACGCCCGAGGCTCGCGCCCGGTTCCTGAAAACCTTGCGCACCACCCTGGACAGTCAGCGCCGGGTGATTACCGGCCTCAGCCCTCAGCGCCCCTTCGTGCTGACCGAAACCGAACTGTCCCGCCTGGCCGAGTCGCCGGGGGGCCGGATTTTCATTCAGCGCAGCGTGAACGACATTTACGGCGAACCGGGCAAAACGCAGGCGACCCCCTACCGCATTCTGGTCGCGCTGGGCATGGAACAGCTCGAAATGCCGCGTGCCAACGGGATGCCGCCGCCGCCGCCCAGCTTTGCTATTACTTACATCGGCCTGAGCCTGACCCCGATGAATGACACCATGCGTTCGCTCAAGGGAGTGTTCGCGGTGCTGTTTTTTCTGGGCACGGCCCTGAGTGCGCTGGGGGCCTATCTGCTGGCGGGGCAGGCGCTTTTGCCGCTGCGGCAGGTGCGGCAGGCCGCCGAGCGAATTGGCGGGCAGAACCTGGGCGAACGTGTTCCCGAACCGCAGACCCAGGACGAGGTTCAGGCCCTGGCCGGGTCGCTGAATGCCATGCTCGACCGCCTGGAAAAGAGCTTCGAGGCTCAGCGCCGCTTCACCAGTGACGCCAGCCACGAACTGCGCACCCCGGTAACGGCCATCAGCGGCCACGCCAACTACCTGCTGCGGCGCACCGACCCGACCGGGCAGCAGCAGGAAAGCCTGCGGATTATTCAGAGCGAGTCCGCCCGGCTGACCAACCTGATCGCCAGCCTGCTGGAACTGGCCCGCTCGGACAGCGGCGCACTGGTCATGAGCCACCAGCCGATCCTGTCAAGCATGTTCCTCACCGAAATCGTGCGCGAACTGGCCCCACTGGCCCACAATGCAGGCACCACCCTGAGCACCTCGGGCCAGGACATCACCTTCGAGGGCGACCCGGACCGGCTCAAGCAGGTCATGATCAATCTGGTCGGCAACGCGCTCAAGGCCGGGGCCAGAAACATCACCCTGTCGAGCAAATTGCTGGAAAGCGGCCAGGAGCTGCAACTGAGCGTCCGTGACGACGGCCCCGGCATTCCCGCCGAGCACCTCGCCAGGCTGTTCGACCGCTTCTACCGCGTCGAGGACAGCCGCAGCCGTGACCAGGGCGGCGCGGGCCTGGGCCTAAGCATTGCCAAGGGCATCGTGGACGCGCACCAGGGCAAAATCTGGATCGAGAGCGAGGTGGGCCAAGGCACCACCGCCTTCGTGGAGCTGCCCGTCGGGGACGTGCCGGTTTTCGACGAGGACGACGTGCCCTGAGCAGTGCAGGGGAACTGGGCCTTCTCCCTCTCAATCCCAGTCCCACTCGCGCCAGTCGCTGACCTGGGCCCCGGCCTGCGGATCCTGGGACTTCGGTTTCTTCTTTGCACCTGTCTGTTTCTGCTCGCCGGGAGCCGGAAACCAGTCGTAGACCTGCGACAGCGCCAGATCGAGCTGTTCTAGGAGCAGGGCACGCAGTTGCGCCGTCTCCCGTTCCCCCAGTGGTTTGGAGGCCGCCGCGATTTCACGTTCCAGCTTGCTCTGGGTGCGTTCCAGGCCCGCCAGATACGGCTCCCGCGCCTTGCGGGTCGCGCCCTTACGCAGCGGCTCGGGGTGAACAGTCGGCACATAGCTCCCGGCGGCACTCCGCAGCAGCGCGGCGCGTCTGGCCTCACGGGTTTCGCGGGCGCGGGCGGCGCGTTCACGGGCGTCGGCCGCTCTGGCCTGAGCCGCCAGAAAGTCGTCCTCGCGCTCAGCCTCGTTGACACGCTCCTCGCGGTAGAGCTTCACGGGAGGCAGGCGACGGCGACCCATCTTCAGCCCGTTGAGGCGCGTGTCGTCGTGTTCGCCCAGAAATTTCTGGATCATGGCGGGCGTCCAGCCCCGGGCCTTGAGATCCTGGGTCGCCAGAAATCCGGGCGGATTGATGGGCGGCGACCATCTCTCGCGGCTCATGGCTTCCCAGTGGGCCGTTCGGCGGGTCGGTTCATGAGAGCTGCGCGGCTTCCCACTCACGGCGCAGCAGGTCGTAACGTACGCTGTCGAAGCGCTCGCCGCCGACTACGCGGGCTTCCCGCACGCGCATACACTCGCGGAAGCCCAGGCGCAGGGCCGCGCGGATCATGCGCTCGTTGCCGCTCCAGGTGGTAAAAGTCAGGGTGTGCGCGTCGGTCCAGTCGAGCGTGTCCTGCACCCACAGCCTCAGCGCCCGCGTACCCACGCCGCCCCCCCAGTAGTGCGGATTGAAGATCAGGATGCCTAAATCCCACCACCCATTGCCCTCCGGCTCTTCCTGATCGCGGTTGACCAGCCCCACGACCTCGCCGTCCACGTCGATCACGCGCTCGTCGGCCTCGGGTGCGGTGGCCTGCAAAAAGCGGATGTAAGCCTGCATGGTTTCGGTGGTCTGCTCGGCAGGCGAATAGGGCGAGTCCCAGCGCCGCCACTCGGCCTGCGGGTCGGTCAGCCAGCGCTGCATGGTCGGAAGATCGTCGGGGCGGCGGTCACGCAGCACGACGGGCAGGGTGGACAGGTCTTGCACAGCTTAATCCTAGCCTGTGGAACAGTAAAAACTTACTTGGTCGGCCTGACGGGTAAAACAGGCTGGCTGACCGGGGCTTTGACGGGTGCTTTAACCGGAGCTGTGGCCGGAGTTTTGACGGGCACTTTTGCCGGAGCGGGCGCAGGTGCAGCCGTCGCCTTGCCGTACAGCACCCCGACCCCGTCCGCGCTGCTGCCCACGCCCAGCGCGGCGTTTTGCAGGGTGTAGCTGTCCACGACCTGGACTGTGTTCTTTTGCATGACGGGCAACGAAGCGAGATCCAGCGCGTGCGTGAATTTGATGTACGACCCGCTGGGAATGGTGGTGTACCCCTGCGCCGCCGCCGTGCCGATCAGCGACTGCAAAGCCCCCGCCGCGTCGGCCTGGGCCGGTGCGCCCTCGATCTGGGCCGAGAAGGTCGTGTTGAGCAACAAGGTGGCCTGAAAGCCCGCGTCGCTGTTCTGGAGCCACGCCAGGTCCTTGCTGCCGTTCAGGGCGCTGCTGTGGCTAACTGTCAGGCCACCAAGGGGCAGGTCGTCGCCCTGAATCAGGAAGGTGGCGGTGGTGTTCTGGCGGCTGGTCTGGCCGGGCGTGACGCTGAAGGTGCGTGTGCTGGCGGCGTCCTGGTAGCCCGAGATCATCACCGTGCTCTGCGCGGCGGCGGGGGCACTCAGGGCCGCGCACAGGCCCAGGCTGGCCGCCCAGTGACGGGTATTACTTCTCTGCATGGTGTTCCTCCAGGTAAGCACAGGCGTGAGGCTGGCCGGTGCCTTGATCCGCCCAGCGTAGTCCTGTCCGCGTGAGGCAGATGTAACGCCGCCTCCAGACCGCTTCATGATCTTTGCCGCTGCGGCCCAAAAGCCTGTAGCCTGAGCAGGTGTGTCGTCCGGCCCCCGCTGAGGTAACCCGCTCTTGAATCTGAAATATGATCTCCGTCTGCCGCTCATCGTGCTGGCGCTGCTCGCCGTGGGCCTGCTGACGGTCAGTACCGCCGCGCTCTCGCCGCGCGTGTCGCCGGGCATTTTCAGTAAACAATTGATGGGCGTATTCCTCGCCGCCCTTCCCATCGGGGTAATGTGGTGGGCAGGCCGTGACCGCCTCTACCGCTTTGCGCCGCCGCTGTACGCCTCCGCACTGCTTTTGCAGGCCAGCACCTTCTTGATCGGTAAGGAGGTCAACGGGCAGCGCAACTGGATCATGCTGGGGCAGGTGCAGTTTCAGCCGCTGGAAATCCTGAAACTGGCACTGATCCTGATGCTGGCCGTGACCCTGCGGCGCGGTTACGAGGGCTGGCGCACCTACGCGGCGGCTTTCGCGGTGTTTTTGCCTGCGCTGGCGCTGGTCGTTACCCAGGATTTCGGCGGCGCGATGATCCTGGCTGTCATGTTCGCAGTTATGCTGCTGGCGGCCCGGATTCCCTGGTGGCACGCTCTGCTGGCGGCTTTGGCGCTTGGGGTGGCCTTTCCTACGGCGGTCTACCCGCACCTGGCCCCCTATCAGCAAAAGCGCCTGACTATTTTTCTGAACCCCTACACCGACCCGCGCGGCGCGGGCTATCAGGTCATTCAGAGCACCATCGCGGTGGGGTCGGGGGGCCTCCAGGGCAAGGGCTACAAGCAGGGCAGCCAGTCGCATAACGGCTTTTTGCCCGAGGCCGATACCGACTTCGCCTTCAGCACCTGGGCCGAGGAACAGGGCTTCGTGGGGGCGGTCGGCGTGCTGCTGCTGTACGGACTGCTGTTCTGGCGGCTCTCGCGCATGGCGGCCCGCAGCCCCCGCTTGCAGGATCAGCTTCTGACGGCGGGCGTGCTGGCCCAGATCGGGTTTCAAGTGCTGGAAAACACCGGCGCGGCGCTGGGCCTGCTCCCCCTCACCGGCATTACGCTGCCCCTCATCAGCTACGGCCTGAGCAGTCTGGTCAGTACCCTCAGCACGCTGGGACTGGCCTACGTGGTGTACCGGGACCGCTACGGCGTGATCGCGTGAGCCGAGTCACCTGAGCTGAGCCACGTCTGGCGCAACGTAGACAACCGAATTCAGAGACAAAAGGTATTCAGCCGTGATACTCCCGGTAAAGGTCATACGCCTCATCTGCTAACGGCCCGATAAAAGGCGCCAGCTCAGCATCGATCCTGGCTGCCCGTTCCTCCGTCAGTATGACTTTAGGCTCATAGTGGTAAGCCTGCACCACTCGCACCCGGTCTACAGTCGGCGGATGAGAGTCATCCAGACGAAGGCGCATCTGCCCATATTCGTCCCTTCTCTTCTGGCGGTCATCTTGCGACATCGTGTCCCACATATGGCGTAACTCCAGAAAGACATGTGGGCGCTCAGGTTGATGTCGGTGCTTGTGCAGAGCGCTTTCATAAAGGCCAGCCAGATGCAACTTGTCTAGTGCTGCCGAAGTCGCTTCAGTTCCGGCAACTTCGGCAGCCAGAAGATCGGCCCGGTACTCTGCCCTTTGCTGGTCAGCGCCGACCAGTTGCAGCAGTCCGCCATACAGGACCAGGGGGATTCTCGAGAATAGCCACTGCAACATTTTGGTAAAAAGGTCGATGATGTCTCCGGAAACTTGCCCTTCTGGACGCAGCACATACATAAGCTGAGCCAGGATATTCAGCGCAAGACCGACTAATCCTCCACGCGTAGGGTCGTTATTACGCTCATGGGCCAGTTCATGGGCCAGGATAGCAACCCGTTCCTGCGGATGCATGGCGAACCAGAGTGGTAAACCGTAGCCCAGCGCAGGCTGCGGCGGGAAACCACTACGCCCCATAAAGGCATTGACGCTCAGTAACAGCGTCACTCGCCTGGGCATCTGCACCCGAAGTTGTTGCGCGACTTCGTTGATGAGCGCGTAAAATTCCGGGGCTTCCTGAGCAGTAATCGGCCTTCCCCAGGACAAGTCAAAACGCGGCCTAGCCATCCAGACGATTCCCAGCAAAATAACCGCGCAAAATCCACTCACCACACGCTCAATGCCGTTGAGATGCCCGACCAGGCCAAGAGTACGGAGGGCAAACCACAAACCCAGTCCACCCATAACCAGAGCGAGCAAGATTACCAAGACGGCCAGCACATATCCCAGTATCGAGCGGCTGCTCGTACCTACATTCTGAGAGACCAGGAAAGCGTCCCGAATCTCAGCAGCCTGGCGGTCAGCTATACCCTGCCAGATTTTGGAAAGTTGACTTCCGGCGCGCCCTGTCATTGATCCGAGAATAATTTGGATTGTCTCAAAGACCAAATGCAGGTTGAGAGATGCTTTAACAGCTAAAGTAGACTTATGGAATTTCGCAACCTGGGTAAGAGTGGTCTGAAAGTCTCCGAAGTGGCGCTGGGAGGCTGGGAAACCTACGGCATCAACGACGACGCCTCCAAGATGGTGGGCGACATCGTCCGCAAGGCGTATGACCTGGGCGTGAATTATTTCGACCAGGCCGACGTGTATGCCAAAGGGCAGTCCGAGCAGTTGATGGGACAGGTGCTCAAGGAATTTCCGCGCCATACCCTAGTCATCGCCAGCAAGGTCTTCTGGCCCATGAGCGACCATGTGAACGACCGGGGGCTGTCGCGCAAGCATGTGCTGGAAAGCATCGACGGCAGCCTCAAGCGCCTGGGCACCGATTACCTCGACATCTATTTTGCCCACCGCTATGACCCCGAAGTGCCGATGGAAGAAATCGTGATGGCCTTCGATCAGGTCATCCGCGACGGCAAGGCGCTGTACTGGGGCACCAGCATGTGGCCCGCCGCCCGCATCGCCCAGGCGGTCGAGTTTGCCAGGGCGCACGGCCTGCACGCCCCCGTAACCGAGCAGCCCGAATACAGCATGATTCGCCGTGACCGCGTGGAACAAGAAATCTTGCCGTATACCGAGAGCGCCGGCATCGGGCTGGTCGTCTGGAGTCCGCTGGCGATGGGCCTGCTGACTGGCAAGTACGACGACGGCAAACCCGGGGGAGCCCGCCTGACCGAGAAGGAAAACTGGGGCAAGAACTTCCTGACCGACGAGAACATTCAGAAGGTGCGCGACCTGAAGCCCATCGCCGATGACCTGGGGATCACGCGGGCGCAGCTGGCCCTGGCGTGGCTGCTGCGCGAAAAAGGGGTAAGCAGCGTGATTACCGGCGCCACGAAAGTCTCGCAGATTGAGGACACCGTGAAAGCGGCGGGCGTGCGCCTTAGCGAGGACGTGCAGCGCCGCATCGAGGAAATCCTCAAGCCTTCCTAAAGCCGTTTTGCCCGGCGGCGCGTTCTTACGGGGGTGCGCCGCTTTTTTGCCGTCCCGCGCCCTGTTTGCATTGCCCGGCAGCATCTTTTGTCCGAGTTGTCCCGGCCCCGTTTCGCCTATGCTAACCGGATGAATGCCATCCGGATAAACGCCATACAGACGCGGGAACTCCGCAAGGAATATAAGGGCCGGGCCGTGGTCGAGGGCCTGACGCTGGATGTCCGTGAGGGCGAGGTCTTCGGCTTTTTGGGGCCAAACGGCGCGGGCAAAAGCACCACCGTCAAGATGCTGCTGGGGCTGGTGCTGCCGACCAGCGGCCAGTTAGAGGTGCTGGGCGGTACTCCAGCCGACCCGAATATCCGCGCCCGCCTGGGCTTTTTGCCTGAGCAGTTCCGCTTTCAGACCTGGATGACCGCTGAGGAATTCCTCAGTTTTCACGGGCGGCTCGCGGGCCTTAAGGCCGACGAACTGCGCGTACGAATTCCGCAGGTGCTCGGGACGGTCGGCCTCGGCGGGCGCGGGCGCGAACAGCTCGGCGGCTACAGCAAGGGCATGTTGCAGCGGGCGGGGCTGGCAGGCGCGATTCTGGCCCGTCCCCGGCTGGTTTTTCTGGACGAGCCGACCAGTGCGCTTGACCCGATTGGCCGGGTCGAGGTGCGCGAAATCATCGAGCGGCTGCGGGCCGAGGGGGTAACGGTGTTCCTCAATTCTCACCTGCTGTCGGAAGTCGAGCAGGTCTGTGACCGGGTGGCCTTCGTTAAGCGCGGGCGGGTCTTGCAAGAAGGCAGTATGCAGGAGTTGATGGGCGGCGTCATTCCCGTCGACCTGCGCGTAGACGAACTGAGGCCGGGCCTACTGGACGCGCTGAGTGGACTGGGCGAAATCCGGCGCACCGATATCAACACGCCGGGCCGCGCCGATCTGGAACTGTGGCTTCAGCGCGAGGACATTTTGCCCGCCGTAGCCACCGCCGTGCATGACAGCGGAGCGCGGCTGTTCGCCATGACCCCGCGCCGCCCCGATCTTGAAACCATGTTCCTGGACCTGATCGAGGATCGCCCCGGTGCAGCGCCGCCGGAATCAGCGCATCAGGCAGGGTCAGAGCATCAGCCGGGGGCCGCCCGTGCATAACGCCCTGCTCATCATGGAACTGTCCCTGCGCGAGGCCCTGCGTAAACGGCTGGTCAGCGTGCTACTGGTGCTTACGGCGCTGTTCGTCGGCTTTTACCTGTACGGGATTTTCAAGCTCGAAGGCAGTCTCAACGGGCGGGCGGTAGCCGCCGGGATAGAGCGGACACGTGGCGGCAGCTCCGACCTGCCGGTGATGTACTCGGCCATGTTCGGGATGTATCTGGTGTATTTCCTGGGGTCGCTGATGGCGGTGCTGTCCACCGTCGGGGCCATCAGTGGCGACCTGGAAAGCGGCGTCATGCAGAGCATCATCGCCCGCCCGGTCAGCCGCGCCGGGCTGGTGCTGGGGCGCTGGATGGGCTTCACGCTGGTCAATGTCGGCTACGTGCTGCTGCTGTCCGTGGCTTTGCTGGGGGGCGTGTACGCCATCACGGGGTACGTGCCGCCCGCCGCGCTACCCGCCGTACTTTTGCTGCTGCTGGCGGTAGCCCTGCTCACGGCGCTGACAGTGCTGGGCAGTACCCTGTTCACCACCCTCGCCAACGGTATCGGCGTGTTCGTGCTGTACGGCGCGGGGTTTACCGGCGGCATCCTGAGCACCATCGGGGCCTTTTCCGATACGCCCACACTGACCACGCTGGGCCGCGCCGCCAATATTCTGATGCCGACCAATTCGCTGTGGCTGGGGGCCAGCTATTATTTGCAGCCGCCCATTCTGCGCCAGCTCGGGGAAGCGACCCGGGGGGCCAATCCGTTTTTCGGCACCGAGGCGCTGGCTCCGGGCATGATCGTGTGGAGTGTCGCCCTGACAGCCCTGGCCGTCGCGGCAGCCATGTGGCGCTTCAGCCGCCGCGACCTCTGAAGCACGGCACTCAAACCGGCCCCGGCAGCTTTCTTCACTGTCGGGGCCGATTTTAGTGCTGGGTTACGCCAGCTAGTCGTCGGTCAAGTTAGCGTGACTGGCTGGCGACTGGCGAAGTTCAGGAATCCTTGTGAGGGGCCGAATTGGCGTCGCCGGGCTGCCCGGTAAACTGCGGGCTGTTGCTCAGGGTGCTGTTCGGTGGTGTGACCGGCGACATTCCGGCAGTCGCCGCCGGGGGGTTGCTGGGCGGGGTGGCGGTACCGGAAGTCTGAACATGGGCAACGCCGGGCACCATTTGAGCCGAGTGGTCCGGCTGAGCCTGATCCGGTTGCTCGTGGGCCGCAGCCTCGTCGGACGTGACGCCCAGTTCGTCGATCAGGCGTTCGCGGGAGCGGATGTCTTCTTCGGCGCGGCGGATATCCTCGCGCACGCCCTGAAGCAGGTCCAGATCGGCCCCGGCGTGATAAGCCCGGCCCAGCCGCGCGTAGTGGCCGTCGAGTTCGCGGGTCAACTGAAACACTTCCATTTTCAGGCGGGCCACCTGCGCCACTTCCTCGCCACGGCGCTGCACACGTTCGGCGCTGCGTTTTACGGTATTCAGAATGTTATCGAGCATGGGTGCAGTCTGGGACCGCCGCCGCACAACCGGGTGAGGAGGGCCTAGAGCAGCTTTCATAATTACGCCATTTGTGGAACTGCGCCCCAAACGGCTGTCTTGGGCAAAGCAGCACCCGTGATGGGACCTGCCTGCTCGGCCTAAAAAGGCCACAAACAGCGTGGCCTTATTTATGCAAACTGCTCTAAAGCGGCGTATCGAAAGCCCCAGCCCTGACCCGTCCCAGTTCCGCCCAGGTTTGCGTTATTCACACTTTATACATAACATGCTGAGAATGCTCAGCAAGGACCAGCGCCAGAAACGAATTCAGGACATCATCATGCGGGAAAGCGTTTCCACGCAGTCCGATTTGGTGCGGTTGCTGGAAGCCGAGGGGATTCAGGTCACGCAGGCCACCGTCAGCCGCGACATCAACGAGCTGCGGCTGGTGCGCCTGCCCATCGGCAAGGGGCGGCACCGCTACGCCCTGGCGCAGTACGGGGCACACGCCGATGTCGAGGAGCAACTGGGCCGCCTCTTTCAGAACTTTGTGCAGGACGTGGACCGGGGCGAAAACCTGCTGGTCGTGCGCACCGCCGACGGGCACGCCACCGGGGTCGCCCTGCTGCTCGACCGCCTGCGCCGCGACGACATCGTGGGCACCATCGCCGGAGAGGACACGATTCTAGTCGTCGCCCGCACCACCGAGGAAGGCGAGGCCCTAATGGAAGAATTGCACGCCCTGATGCTGGGCTAATGGTACTACTGGGCTAACGCCGCTGCCCTGCATCTTGCATCTTTAACCACGATCAGCCGCCAGCCCTGGCAAAACGTATGGGGCTGGCGACTGGTGTTCTGAAAAGCTCAGGCGTCTAGCGACTCGAAGCCGGGCAGCCCATCGAACAGGCCACGCAGAGGAAAGGCGGGCAAACCGGTGCGCGTGCCGCCGATGCTGAAGCTCTCGCTGCCTAGCATGCGCTGCTCCATCGCCTGCCGCTCCTCGGGCGAGAGGCGGCCCACCAGACTGGTCGCGCCCATCTGGGTGCCGTGGGCCGCTAGCGCCGCTTTTTTGTTCTCGGCGTAGGGCCGCACGTCGATGGTCACGGCGATGGTGCTGTCCGACACACCGTAGATCAGCGGGTCGAGGTCGCGGCCCATGCCCGCCAGTCCCTTGGCAGCCTCGCTGGTCATGGCGGTGAAATACAGGCGCTGTGGCCCGCCGTAGGGCAGGTGCCCGGTGCTGAAAAAGGCGCTGGAGGTGGTCCGCTGAATCTGAAGGTGATCAATGTGGCCGTAAGCCCCGTGTGGGTCGAAGGTTAAGATCACCTGCGGCTGCACCTGCTCGATCAGGGCGCGGAGCTTGGGTTCGGCCTCCAGCGGGGTCACGTTCATCAGGGCCAGGGGGTCGTCTGTGCGGGTGCGTTCGTAGCGGCCCGAATCGTGGTAATCCAGAAACACCGGGGCCGGAATTTCGAGGGCCTCGCACGCGGCCCGCAGTTCCTGTTCGCGCTGCTGGCCCAGATCGTCTACGGTCATGCCGGGCACCGTGATTTTTCCGGCCTCGCCGCGTGTAGCGCAGGCCAGCACCACATTCACCCCTTTACGGGCGTAGTGAGTCAGCGTACCGCCGACACTGAACGCCTCGTCGTCGGGGTGGGCAAAGACAGCCAGAATGGTCGGTTTGGTAGACATCATGCGGTAGTCTAACCCTCCTCGGAGGCGGCCAGGCATAGGCCCCGCTGGTAAAAGTCCCACACTTCTTCCGGCCAGGTCTGATAGATCAGGCGGCGGTTCACGGCGTCGGCGGCGTCGAGCGCGCTTCCCAGAGCGCGGTAGAAGCGGCTGCCCTGTTCCTGCATGGCGCGGGCGATCCAGTAGGGTTCGGCGGCCAGCAGTTCACGCAGCCGGGCGCTGCTTACAGCGCTGTCCATGTGGTTCCTTCCATGACCACATAATGCCCTGGCGTCTGCTAGGCTCGGGCTATGCCAAAGGTCATTGCCATCACATCTGAGAAAGGGGGTGTGGGGAAAAGCACCCTGGCCGTTCATCTGGCCGGAGCTTTTGCCGAACGTGGCCTGCACGTGGTTCTCATCGATGAGGACGGGCGTGTGGGCAGCAGCCTGCGCTGGGCGGCCCGCGCCGCAGCACTGGGTACTCCAGCGCCGGGCCATTCAGCGCCGCGTGGGCTGGACTTTCCGGTCCTCGGCCCCGACGACATCAAACCCAAGAAACTGGCCGACCTCGACGTGCTCATCATCGACACCGAGGGCCGCCCCAAGCGCAAGGAACTCCGGCAGCTGGCCGGGCGGGCCGACCTGATCCTGGTACCCAGCGCGACTTCGGCACTGGAACTCGACGCCACGCGCGAACTGCTGGAATTCCTGTCGGACGAGACCGAGGCGGGCCGCAAGACCCGCGTGGTCCTGACCCGTGTGCCGCCCGTGGGCCGCGCCGGTGAGGAAGCCCGCGAGGACCTGCGCGACCTGGGCATCACGGTCTGCAATACGCTGGTGCGGCTTTATTCCGCCTATCAGAAGGCCGCCGAGCTCGGAACGCTGGCCCGCGACGTGCGCGATTCCCGCGCGGAAGCCGCCTGGGACGACATCAAGCAACTTTCGCGTGAACTTCTTTAACTCCCCGCAGGACGTAAACCGTGCCCCGTTTTGATTATCTCGACGAACCGAAGAAGAAAAAAATCGCCAAAAAAGGCAAAAGCCCCAAGAACGACCCCGAACCCGACGGGCGCATCCACGGTCAGACCGCCGAGCGCGTGGAAGCCGTCTACGTGCGTAAGGAAACCATCCGGGCCGCCTGGCGCGAGTACCGCCATGACGGCGGCGAAAGCGTCAGCGAACTGGTAGAGGATCTGTTGCTGAAATGGTTGCGGGAGCGTGGCTGATTGCCGGTCGGGGCTGCGCCCGCTGAGAGTGCGATGGCCGTTTTACCCGGCTGGCAAACATAAAAGTTGCTCCTAGCACGGTTCTGAACATGGAACGTCCGGGGGCGGTTCAGTAACGTCTCGGGCGGATTTAAGTTGATTCAGACACATTCTGCGTTGGTCACACGCCCCCTCACCCTTCCGCCGCTTTGCGGCTCCCTCCCTCTCCCACAGGGGGCGAGGGTAAAACGGAAAGAGTCAAAAGGTCAGGGAATCTTTTTAATTCCGTATCAAACGGCTCTCGGCTGGTCGTTCAGTTATCGGCCCTCAGGTGCAGCAGGTGTGTAGGTCGCCCGCGTGCTTTAGCCTGAGGCTATGGCCGCTGCTCCCGTCTCCACAGGCCGCTTTGCTCCCAGCCCCACCGGGGCCATGCACCTGGGCAATGCCCGTACCGCGCTGCTGGCGTGGCTGCACTCGCGCCGGGCAGGCGGGCGGCACCTGCTGCGCTTCGAGGACCTAGACGTGGGCCGCGTGCGCGACTGGGCCTACGACTGCACCCGGCGTGATCTGGAGTGGCTGGGACTGGACTGGGACGAGGAATTTACTCAGTCCGGGCGCACGGAACTGTACGCCGACGCGCTGGCCCGCCTGGACACCTACCCCTGCACCTGCACGCGCCGGGAAGTGCTGGCAGCCATTCAGGAAAGTGCCGGAGCACCGCACGGCGAGGAACCGGTGTATCCCGGCACCTGCCGCAGCGGTAGCGTGAACCCGCAGCGTCCGGCGGCGCGGCGCTGGCGGGTGCCCGACCAGGAAAGCTATGTGCAGGACGCCGGAACGCGTGCAGTGCTGTGTCAGAACCTGCGGCGCGACGTGGGCGACTTCGTTTTGCAGCGTAGCGACGGAGCTTACGCCTACCATCTGGCGGTGGTCGTGGACGACGCGCTGACCGGCGTAACCAACGTGGTGCGCGGCGCAGACCTCTGGACGGCGACCCCCAGACAGGTCGCGCTGCAACGTGCCCTGGGCTATTCCACGCCGCAGTATTTCCATGTGCCACTGATGACCGATTACGCCGGGCATCGTCTCGCCAAACGCGGTGGAGCGCCCTCCGTGCGCGACCTGCGCGAGGGGGGCGAAAAGCCGGAGCGGGTGCTGGCCCGGCTGGGGCAATCGCTCGGCTGGACGATCCCGGCAGAAGTGACGGCAGCGGAACTGCTGGAAACATTCGCTCTACAGCCCGGCCTTCTCCCCTTCCCAATCACTACTGCTCACTGACCATTGATGATGTGCAAAGTTGGTGACGCCTGTCCCTCAGATTGGCGCTGTTTCGGCTCTGTCTTAGCTCTGAGCCCTGGGCTATGAACTCTGGGAAAAAGCCTCATGGCTCATGGCCCAGACCTCATGGCCTGGCGGAATAACGCCAACAGCCGGACACGAACTTACCGCTTCATCAAGACTCGTCACCCACCGCGCTTCCCACTCACTCGCCCAGGCGGCTCTCGATGGCGCGGGCGTGTGCTTCCAGCCCCTCGGCCCGCGCCAGCACGGCGGCGGCTGGCCCGATGCGGCGCAGCGTGCCCTCGTTGACGCCCACCACGCTGATGATGTTCTGAAAGTCGCGCACGTTGACTGGACTCATGAAGCGGGCGGTGCCCCCGGTGGGCATCACGTGGCTGGGTCCGGCGACGTAATCGCCCAGCGCTTCCATGCTCGCCTCGCCCACGAAGACGCCGCCCGCCCGCCTGACCTTGCCCAGCAGGCTCCAGGGGTCGCGGGTCAGCAGGCACAGGTGCTCGGGGGCATACAGGTTGGCGAGGTCCAGCGCCTCGTCGAGGTCGTCGGCCAGCACCACCTTCATGCGGGCGCTCACGCTGTCCCGCGCCCAGGCCCGGTTGGGTTCGGGCAGGTTCTCCAGTTGGCCTTCCAGCTCGGTCTGCACCTCCAGCAACTTTTCGCGGCTGGTCGAAACCA
>JAGLBK010000279.1 GCA_018260275.1 Deinococcus sp. | reverse complement strand
AGCGGAAGCAATTTGGTAGGCATACCTCAAGCTTCCGCTTTCTTGTGCCGTCAGGTATCCCCTAGCACTCGAGGTTCTTTACAAAATGGGAAGGAAGGAACGAAGCTGCACATCGAAATCTGGCCTACTTTTGACTCCTTCTCCTTCTACTCGCGTCAAAGGGCCCTTTCAACTGCCCAACTGGAGCGGTGAACACACGAAGCTCGATTGAACCCCTCAGCCGTGGGCAGAATACGCAAATCAGCTGCCGTTCCCCCGTCCGGCCTCAAGCACCTGCTGGGGCCTCTCGGGTAAGTGCATCCGGTCTGCTTTTCGCAGGCTCTGGCGCGGTTTTTCCAGTGTGAGGCACAGGTAGACCTCGGCCTGGGCTTTCAGGAACGACAGATAGCTGTCCTCGCTGCCGCTGCGCACACATTCCAGCGCCAGCAGGTCGAGCTGATCGCTCAGCTGCTCCAGGGCCAGATACCGCGCGGCGTTTTTTCCGCTGTCGCCCAAGGTTTCTTCCAGCTCAGGCAGGCTCTCGGGTTCACGAATGATTTTACGCGCGGCCCGGCGCACGTTCGGGTCTTCCAGGGTCAGGGTACAGGCGCGGCAGGGCTGCTCCGGACCGGTGTCGGGACTGGGTTCGGCGCAGACCGGGCACGGGCGATACCCCTGTTCCTCACGCCATTTGCGGGCGCGGGTGATCGCCTCGGCTGCGCGTAGAGCCGCCTGTTTCAGTTCGGGGTCGCTGACCTCCTGCACCAGTTTGCGGGCGCGGGCACGGTCGGGCGCGGGCAGGGGCGCGGCGCGGGGGGCGTCCGGCACATGTTTGATGGTCCCCACGCTGAAGCGCAGTTCCTGAATGCTTTCGTCGCCCATCAGCTCCTGCAAACGCTTCAAAAAGTGGTGGCGCTGCATGGTCAGGTGGTGCGCCGTGGCACTGTCCCTGACCTCGATGAACAGCGTGCTGCCCTGCTGCGAACGGGGCCGGGTCATCCGGGCGATTTCCGCGCCGACTGCGCTGGGCCACAGCAAAATGCCGCGTGCCCGCGCGACCCCGTAGGCCAGTCTGGAGGTGCCCAGGGTCGCGCCCATCAGCTTGCCCATGTCCATCTGTCCACCGTAGCGGCGGCGGGTCATGCGCTGACCTCCACCGGGCCGGCCCGCACTGGATCGACTTCTTCTGGGTCAGCGTGTACTGGGTCGGCACAGGCCGTTTCGACCGTGAAGCGGCCTGAACGTGCCCGCAAGGTCAGCGCCGCGCCTGGCGGGTGTTCGGTGCCGGTCACGATGGCCTGGGGCACGCTGGCGGCGAGGTCCAGCAGGTACTGGCGGCGATTGGGGTCAAGCTCGGCGGTAAAGTCGTCGATCAGTAGCACCGGCTTTTCACCGAATTTTTCGGCCAGCAGTTCCAGTTCGGCGCGGCGCAGGGCCAGGGCCACGGTCCGGCCTTCGCCCCGGCTGGCATAGTCGCTCGCCGGAAACCCGCCCAGGGTCAGCACCAGATCGTCGCGGTGCGGCCCCGTCACCGTCGAGCCACGCGCGATTTCCTCGGCGTGGCGGGCGGCCAGATCGGCGGCGTAGGTTTCGGGCGTGGTGGACTCGCTCAGGGTCAGCACCAGCGCCTTGTGGCTGCCCAGCGCGGCGTTGGCCTCACACGCCAGTTCGTCGAGGCGGGTCAGGGCGCGGCGGCGAAAGAGCATGATCTCGGTGCCCAGCGTGACCAGCGACTCGTCCCAGACCTGCATGGCCCAGTGTTCGCCCGAGCGCAGGGCCGCGTTGCGCTGCGACACCGTGCGCTCGTAGCGGCTGACCTGCTGCCCGTAGCGCGAGCTGAGGCGTGAAAGCAGCGAGTCCAGATACCCCCGCCGCCCCGACGGTGAGCCGAACACCAGTTCGCTGTCTTCCGGACGAATCCATACGGCACTGCCACGCGGCAGGTCGCCGGTACGAACCTTCACGCCGTCCACCTTCAACTGCCGCCGCCCGCGTCCCAGCCCGACCTCCTGAATGCTTAGGCTGCCGCCCTGCTGCAAATCGGCCCGAACGTAGGCTTCTTTTTCGCCCTGCTGCACCAGTTGTTCCAGCCGGGTCACGTCGGTCTGCCCGGTCAGCGCGAGGTAAGCCGCTTCCAGCAGGTTGGTTTTGCCCGCGCCATTTTCCCCGAAGATGCCCGTCACGCCCTGTGGAAACTCCAGCGTACCTGGGGCCAGATTCCGGTAATTCAGGGTAGAAAGGGCGCAGAGCAGCACGCCCCGCATTTTAGGGCAAGCCGGGAAGCCGATTGGTGCTTCTCATTCATTAGTCCTGCTGCGAAGGACGCAGTGAGGATGGTCTAAGGGTCAAAGAGTCCAAGGTTCTAAGGGCAAAAACCGCCGATGCTTACGGTATTTTGCGTAAAGATGCTGCTTTTCTGACCCTCTCCCCTTGCGGGCTGACTAACGCACACATCTTTCTAATAAGCCAATTTACTGTTGTGGTGCGGGTTTCTGGCTCCTCCCCCCTCGTGGGGGAGGCTGGGACTGGTACAGCTCCGCAGGAGAGGGGGGGAGCAGGCGAAACTGTCCTAGCGCAGGAAAATGGATTTTCCAAATCTTTAAAACGCCATGCCCGTTTCCCCCCTCTGCCCCTGCGGGGCATCTCCCCCACGAGGGGGGAGAAGGGTAAAACATCGTCCCAGACGTAATAAAATGAGAAAGATGTGTGCATGACTGAGCCCCTTGCGGGGGAGGGCCTTGCGGAGCAAGGGGAGGGGGGGAACCGGGGCGAACTATTGATAACGAGTTAAGTTGATGTCGCATCGGTGTTCAGGCCAAGAAGCTTGGCCGGGAGCTGGCGGTAACGA
>JAGLBK010000278.1 GCA_018260275.1 Deinococcus sp. | reverse complement strand
TCTGCATGTTGCGATGTGCGGTATGGAAGGTATTCACGCTGCATCCAAGCACTCCACTGCCCAGGGTCTTCTGGAAGTGCGGCAGGGAGGTTGACAGGCAATTGACCCATGAGACTTTGGTAGTTCTGTGTGGGCAGGTAATCCCGCAGCCGCTGAACACTTGCTTGACTCAACTGCTCCTTCTGTTGGGTCAGCCACGCTGCTGTGACCACCGCACCCCTTTTGAGGACTTCCACCGCTACGCCGTTAGCCTGCCAGCGTTCAAAGACGCTCATGCCGTGTTCAGCCACCTGACTTTGAATGATCTGCTCGATGCGCTGCTGTGCCTTGCCTTGTAGATTTGCGGCGAACGGTACGGGCCACTGAACTGGGATGCCTTTCAGTCCAAGCCATGACAACAGTAAGCTCTCTAGACTTTCTTGCTCTGCTGCATAAACGGCCTGCCAGTCATCACTAACTTCTTTAGAGATGATCTGGCCCAAGGATTGCAGCACACGCTGGAGTGATTCATCGGCATTGATCCGCAGCAGCAGCCACAGGGCAGCGTGTTCCGCTGTATTGAGGACATTTCCCTCAAGCATGTGTGCCGCCACCTTGGAGACCTGTGTTCGCAAGTGATCGTTCTGCGCAAGATCAGGCCACCTATGCAGCAGTATTGAAGCATCTTCGGCACTGAGTTGAGGGAAAAGTTGCTGAAGTTCGAGTTTAGGGGATAGCACCCGCTTGTAAGAAATCTCCCGCCCAGCAGCAAATACTTCGGCCCACTGGATCAATTTTGCACCGTGAATGAGCAGTAGAGTTTCACTCAGGGCATGACGGAAGAACTCCGCTTCAGTTCGCACCTCAAGGACATCGCTGTCCGACTCGACTTCACCAGCAGCGTCCAGTAGATAATGCGGTGGAGTCATCACTCATCACGCCTTTTGCATCTGGAGAAGTTGCCGCAAGCGTTCTACCAAAGCGGCGCGGCGTTGTGGAGACTCAATTTTCTCGAATAAGGTTTCGATTTGCAGCGCCTGATCCTCTTCAAGGCGGGCATACAGCTTTACCTGCAAGGCGTTAAGGCGTTCGTGCTCGGCAATGTCCAAGAATCCAGGCGGTTGGCGCAACTCGTTTTCCAGCTTTCCGAGACCTTTTCCGTCCAAGTCAGTAAGTTTTTCTTCGCGTTCCTTCAACCAGGCGGCGGCTTCCTGCCGCTTGGCTCGCAATTCATCGGTCAATGCTGCACGCTTCACCCCTACTGCCTGCCGTTGACTTTCAGACCACTGTGGTGAATCAAAAAGGGCTGTGTACTGACGCAATAACTCCTGGGCCTCGGTCATGCTGCGCCACGGCTGTTTGCTAAGTGAAGCAAACTCGTTGAACAGGGGACGCAGTACATCTCTGCGAATCTCCAACGCTTTTAGTTGGGTCAGCCTATCTTCCGGTAATCCAGCCCGTGGAAAGCTGGTCAGGTCAATTTTGTCCAACTCGGCACCACTCTGCACACTGTCCAGTTTCAACTGCCAGTCACTCAGCGTTTTATCCAGTTTCACCAATTGATCAGCGAAAATCTTCTCCGTATGCACTACGTCCTGCTCAATGATTTTCCGTTGCAATGAGGAGAGAGCAGGATTTTCAAGCAGCTCTGCCTGAGCAGCCTGGCGTTCTGCAAGATCGCGCAAACGGTTAGAAGTGCCGCCCCGTAAGTCCTTGGCCTGCTGAAACACCCGCTGCACTTCGGCAACCTGCTTGGCAAGCTGCTGGACTTTCTCCTCATGCAGCGTGCCTTGCAGGTGTCCCTCATTACGAGTGATGTCCTTGGAAAGTTCATCCAATTCTCCGACCTGGGTCGCTGAAGCTAGGTCGGCTTCCCATTTCCCTGGCAGAGCATTCAGACGCAGTATTTCCGCATTGATCTTCTCGCGTTTCTTGGCAGTCTCGCTACTGGCAGCCTCAGACACAGAGGTAATTCGGTCTAGTTCAGTCAGGCTTGCTTGAAGCGTAGACATGCTGCCTGAGTGAGATATGGAACGCAGGAGCGCCAGTTGCTGTTCCTCCTGGGCTTTGCCCGCCTGTTTGTCGTGCAGCGCAGAACGAAGGCCACTCAATGCGTCCCTGCCTACGTCACTAAGAAATCTCGGCGGGGAATCCAAGTCCTTCTCTAGCCCTTTGATCTCGCCACTCGTAAAGCGTTCTTGGCGAACTCTTAACCACTGGAACGCTTTTTCCTCCTCTGCCAGTCGCTGCTCCTCCAGTGTGGTCAAAGCCTCATCCAGCTTCGTTTGCTGAGCCGGGTTTAGGAAGCTCTGGTATTCACTAGCCAAGGCTTTCAGGGTAGTTCGACGTGCTTCCACGTCCGCTGGATCACGCAATGTTACAGGGTTCCCCAGAGTTTCAAAGTAACGACTAAGCTTTTCCGCTTTTGCTTGCATGGCCTGCAACTTTTCTGCTTCTGGTGTGCCGTCATACTTGAACTTTGCCTCCGTCAATTCTTTGCTTAGGGTCCCGGCAGCTTTGGCGTCAAAGATACTTTCTAGAGCCATTTCCCAGGTGGGAAGCTGACATTCCAGTTGCGAGGTGGCGTCTTTGATCTGAGTGTACTTTTTCTCTGAGAGTTGGTAAGCCTTGTCCGATTTTGGGTCAAGCTGACGTAGAGCATCCAAACTGTCTCTCAATGCCGCCAGTCCACCAGTCACAGAGATACTGTTAACGACACTGACTTCCGCTGCTTCGGCTTGGCTGGCTTCCAATGCTTCTTTCGCTTGGGCGAGTGTTTGCAACCCAGCTTCCGCTTGAGCTTTGAGTTCAGGAAGGCCAAGTTGGTAGAGGGTTTTTACCAAATTTGTC
>JAGLBK010000277.1 GCA_018260275.1 Deinococcus sp. | reverse complement strand
GGTCACACGCCCCCTCACCCTTCCGCCGCTTCGCGGCTCCCTCCCTCTCCCACGAGTGGAGAGGGCTAAGAAAGCACATCACAGACAGGTTTTTTCTGCCTCCTGAGACGTGCGCTAAGCCCGTTTATCCCAAAATGGTGGGATGCACCCGAACGACACCCAACCCCCAATTATTTACCCACGCAGAAGTTGCTGAATACGGCGTCTATGACATCTTCCTGTATGTCGCGGCCGGTCAACTCGGCCAGCGCGTGCAGGGCTTCTTCCAGTTCGTATCCGGCCAGGTCATCCGGCAGATCATGAGCCAGTTCGAGGTGCTGCAGGGCGCGGCGGGCGGCGTCGGCCTGACGCTCTGTAGTCAGCCACGCCTCAGCGCGACTGGAATCGCCAACCAACATGTTCCGCACGGCTTCGCGCAGTTCCGGCAGGCCCGCCCCGGTGACCGCGCTGACGCTTAAGACCTGTGGATCATGCCACACCAGCGGCAAATCTCCCTTGGTCTGGACCCGGATCACTCTGGCTTGCGGTGGCAACGGCGTAGGCAAAGGCTCACGCGGCAAGCTGCCGTCTTCAAGGGCCAGAATCAGGTCGGCATGTTCGGCGAGTTTCACCGCCTGCTGCACGCCCGCCGCTTCGACCTCGTCGCTTGTTTCACGGATGCCCGCCGTATCGACCAGCGTTACCGGCACCCCTGCCAGCTCTAATCCAGCTTCCAGATAATCACGGGTGGTGCCGGGAATGGCCGTAACGATGCTCCGCTCATAGCCCAGCAGAGCATTGAGCAGACTGCTTTTGCCCGCGTTGGGCCTGCCGATTAGGGCCAACCGTGCGCCACGGGTCGCCACCTGCCCCGCCTGCGCCGTGCCAAGGAGTGCGCGTAGATCGGCGCTGGCCTGCGCCAATGGCACAAGCCGGTCCTCGTCGGGCACGCCTTCTTCCGGGTAATCGAGCATGGCTTGAATAGCCGCCAGGGTACGGGTAATACTGCGCGCAATCTGTTCGACACGCTGCCCTAGCGCTCCGCTGAGGCCAAGCGCCCCCTGCCGCCGCGCCATTTCGGTTCCGGCATTCACCAAGTTAAGCACGGCCTCGGCCTGGGCCAGATCGAGGCGGCCCGCCAGATAAGCCCGCAGCGTGAATTCGCCGGGCCGGGCCGGGCGGGCGCCGAGCTGCACCACTTGCGTCAGTACCCGCGCCAGCACCGCCGGACTGCCGTGGGTCTGGAACTCGGCCACATCGTCGCCGGTATAACTGTGCGGGCCGCGAAACACCAGACAAAGCCCTTCGTCGAGCACCTCGGCCTCTGCCGAAAGCAGCGTTCCAAACAAAAAGCGCCCGCCCTCTACCCGGCTGGGCCGCCGCTTGCCCCGGAACAGCTGATCGGCGATTGCCAGGGCCGCTGGGCCACTGACCCGGACAATCCCCACACCCGCGCTCCCCGGCGCGGTGGCGATGGCGGCGATGGTATCGGTCAGGCCAGTGCGAGTCACAGAGGCCAGGGTAACACCCCGGTCCGGCAAAAGAAAAAGCCCGCCCCCGTGGACGAGCTTTCAGGAACGGTCAGTCAGCGGTGAACAGCCAAGCTCAGATATCGCGCCGATCAAAGGCGATGACGGCCATCACGCTAAAGCCCACGGTATAGATCAGCAGCAGAATAAGCGCCTGTGTCAGGTTGCCCTGCTCGGTATACAGCGCCAGATGGTTGGTGAGCAGCACGCGCTGAAGGGCCTGTGGAAAAACCACCAGCAACCGCATGATGTTCAGAATAGCCAGCGTAGCCAGGGCCGCCGAGGCCGTATTCAGGAAGAGAACGCCGCACAGCAGCGACAAGGCGGCGACCGGCACCAGCATCACGGCGGCCAGCAGACTGCCGCGCAGCACCTCGGCAAACGCGGCTCCACTGGTCAGCGTACCGACGCCCACAAAAAGCCCCGGCCCCATACCTGTACCGCCCCCGAACATCCCGAAGCCTCTGGGAATGCCGACCAGCAGCGAACCGATCACAGTGGCCGCGATCAGCAGAAACGGGAAACTCAAGGCGACCAGCAGCTTGCTGAACATCACGTGGTTGCGGCTGACCGGGCGCAGCAGCAAAGGCGCCAGCGTTCCCTGGGAAACCTCGGTGCCGATCATTTCGGCCACGACCACGGCAATAAACAGCGGAATCATGAACTGCACCGCCACGCCGATGCTCACGGCGGGCATTTGCCAACCGCTCACCACGGCCATATTGCCGAGCAAAAGACCCAGTCGGGGGGCCACCGCCCACAGCAGCGGCAGAAAAAAGCTGACCAGCAGCGCCAGCTGAGCACTGCGGGAACCTAAGAGCTTGCGGAATTCAAGGGTAATCAGGGTCAGCACGCGGCCCTCCGGGGCAGGGAAACAAAACGTTGAGGCAGAGCGAAAGGCCGGGACGCCGGACAGCAGGGCCGGACGCTGGGACATTCAGGCGTGCAGCCGGGGCGCATCAGGCCTGTCCTACACGGTCACGGTAATACTCGTAGAGATCGAAATGGTCCGGGCTGGCCTCGAAGACCCGGACCCCTTCTTTCGCCAGGAACATCAGCACATCGGGCATACTGCCTGGGTCGGTCAACTGGGCGACGGCGTAGGGCACCCGTGTGGAGGCTCGGCGCACGAAGGGCAACTGCTCGAGGGCCGCCGCCACCGCCACGGGGTCTTCTACCCGGAAGCGGAATGCCGCGCGGCGCTGCTTGAGATCAACGGTATCGACCATTCGCCCGCCCGTCAGAATTCCGACGGTGTGAGCATAGGTGGCGATTTCGCGCAGGTGGTGCGTGCTGAGAATGACCGCGCACCCGCTGGTCGCCAGACTGGTCACGATCCGGTGAATCAGGCCGATGC
>JAGLBK010000276.1 GCA_018260275.1 Deinococcus sp. | reverse complement strand
AAACCGAGCTGCTCGATTTCGGGAATGTTGCTGGCCTTTTGCAGCAGACGCATGACGGCCTTTTCGCCGTACACGGTGGGCAGCGTCGAAAGCCGAAGGTCGAGGTCGATGCTGCCTTTCTTGAAGCGCACACGACCGTCCTGCGGGATACGGCGCTCGGCGATGTCGAGCTTGCCCATGATCTTGATACGGGCCAGCACGCTGGCGGCGGCGGCCTTGGGCAGGTCAGGCTGTTCGCGCAGTGAACCGTCGATGCGGTAGCGGATTTTGACCGCCGAGTCGGTGGGTTCGATATGAATATCGCTGGCGTCCTGAAGGGCAGCTTCACGAATGAGCTGATCGACGACCTTGACCACGGCGTTGTCGTCCATCCCGGCGCTCAGGTCGGTATCTTCTTCCCGGTAGGAAGCGTCCTTGCGCAGCTTTTCGTTCAGCTCGGCCATGCCGCTGGTGCCGTAGTAACGCTCGATCAGACGAATGATGTCCTTCTCGGACATGACGGCCGGAATAATTTCGCGGCCCGTGATCAGTTTCAGGTCGTCGAGCGCAAAGACGTTGCGTGGGTCTTTCATGGCGACGACCATCGCGTTGCCCTGGAGGCGCACCGGAATGATGCCGTAGCGCCGCGCCGTGGCTTCCTGAATGTCGCTTTCGGCGACCACCTTGGCGTCAGGCGGATTCTGGACCGGGTCGAGGAATTCGTAGCCCAGCTGCGCCGCGAGGCTGCGGGCCAGCATCTCGGGGCTCAGTTTGCCCGACTGCACCAGCGTGTCTTCGAGGCGGCCCCCACCGGCATTCTGCTTTTGCAAGGCGCCGTCCACTTCTTCAGGCGACGCAAAGCCCAGGTTCAGAATCACTTCGCCCAGCGGCTTGACCTTGCCTTCACGGGCCTGTACCTGAAGTGCTTCACGCAGTTGCGTGCGCGAGAGCGTACCCTGCTGCACCAGCGCCTCGCCCAGGCGGCCCCGCTGCGGGTAATATTCCTCGATCAGCCGTTCGACTTCGCGCGGGCGGGCCAGCATCAGCTGAACGGGGCGGCCTATCAGGGCTTCGATATCGGCGCGTTTGCGCGGGTCGCTGGTCACGACCAGCACTGCCGAATCGGTTTCGTCGACTGGCACGGCGGCGAGGCGCAGGGCGTCGGCCCGCAGCATGGCCCCCAGAATTTCCTCCGACGGGTTGAAACCGCCCGGATTTTGCAGGTAGTTCAGGCCATTTTGCGCGGCCAGAGCCTTGTACAGCTGCTCCTCGGTGATGACTTTCTGGCTGACCAGAATGCTCCCGAGGGCCTCACCGGTCTGCTGCTGCGCGTCGAGGGCGACTTCCAGCTGGGCTTCCGTGATCAGCGACTCGGCGATCAGGAGCTGACCGAGGCGTCCCGAGGTTTCGCTCTGGGTCGCCGGCGCCTTGATGTCCAGCTTCAGTTCGGGGTAATGGGTCGCGATGGCCCACATGACCTCTTCACGCAGCGCCTGGTACGGCTCGATTTCCAGGCCGCTGTCGTCTTCCAGGGCCTCGATGGCGTAGCTTGACAGGGGGTCGACCAGCGCTACACGCAGCTTGTCACCCTCCAGGCCGAACGGAAAAGCCTGAACGCTCAGGGCAGTCTGGGCATTCACTGCGGCCAGGGCGTCGGGTTCCGGGTTCACCACGGCCAGACTGACCAGCGGAATCCCCAACGCTTCTTCGATGGCGCGGGCAATGCGTTTTTCGGCCACCACGCCGGAATCGATCAGTACGTCGGCCAGTCGCCCACCCACTTCCGAGTGACGGGTGAGCGCCTTTTGCAGTTCGGAGTCGTTGAGATACCCCTGTTCGAGCAAAATGGCACCGAGCCGCCGATCACCAATTGAAAGAGCCAATGTTATCCCTCCAGATTCTGGGTTAAGCGCGGCGACCCGGTCTGAGGCGCACGAACAATCCCTGATGGTCTCAGCCTAACAGTGAGGTTGTCACAAGAATATGATCCGACTTTCAGGCCCCTGACATGGGTTTTGCCGACTCTGTTGGCTGACCCTGGTGCTCTACTGGCACTGGCGCCGCGTGCCCACCCGCTCTATCTGGCTCCCAGGCGGTAGACCACGTTGAACTTGTAGAGCGTGCTGGCGGTAGTCGCCGAGTTCTCGATGCCCACGCTGAAGCTGGTGCGCTTGTTGAAGTTGTACGCGGCGCTGATGTTGGGCCGCACGCTTTGCAGGTTCAGGCCGTTGAGCGGCGTGCTGGCCTCGAAGGTACACCTATTGTTGGGGGTGGTGTACTTTGCCCCGACCAGCCCGTTGCCCCGCAGATCGACCTGGTATTGCAAAAACAGGTCGCGGGTCAGGTACGAACCGACCGTGAACGTAGCGTTCAGGTTGCCGTCCGACGAGAGCGTGGGGCTGAAGCGCAGCACATCTACCCCCAGGGCCTTAGCGAGGGTGCGCTCGATTTCGCCCAGCACAAAGACGTTCAGGGCGGTCTGCAGGGCGCTGGTGCCCAGGGCGGTCAGGTTGTTGGGCAGGGTGGAGAGGTCGGGCATGCCGGTGGCAACCAGGGCGTACAGTTCGGGTTCACCGTAAGGGGCGCCGCTGGAAGGATTGACGCAGGCACTGGCGCTGGGGTCGCTGCAACTGAGTTTGGTTTCCAGGTGCAGGACATTAGGTTGCCCGGCCTCGGTGCGGAAATCGCCGCTGACCGACAGGGTGATCGGGACCTGCTGATTGGTGGTGCTGGAGGGCACGGTGCCCTGCGCCACGAGGTTGAAGGTGGGGTACAGGTCGTTGCCGCTGAATTTGACGTGGCCGTCCGTGATCTTGAACTCGTTTTCGCGCAGGAAGATGCTGCCGCGCTGCGAGATGATGTCGCCGCTGATGCGCGGGTCGGCTGC
>JAGLBK010000275.1:770-2906 GCA_018260275.1 Deinococcus sp. | reverse complement strand
TTCCAGCAAACTACCTAGAAATACACCCCAAACGGCTCCATCATTCCAGCTGCTCGTTAAAAGTCACTCGCTGTCTTGGGCAGAATGGCACCCATGAAGGGGCCTGCCCGCCCGCTCGGCATAAAAAGCTCACAAACGACGTGGCCTTTTTATGCAAACTGCTCTAAGCAGCGGCGTAGCAAAGTCGTTTCCGGCCTATTCACAGGCCAGAGATGCTCGACGAACAGCATTTCTGGACACCTGACACCAACCTCGCCAGGCCAACCTACCCTTTTTTCACGCAGTAGCTCGCCAGCGCAAAAGCTGTACTTTTAAGTGCAACATACTGTCAGTTCCCCGGAGACCTGCCCATGACCTTTCCAGAATCGCCCACCCTGTCTGCCACCTCCAAAACATCTGTCACTGCCCGTCTGCTACAACAGGCCCAGGAGCGTCTTCGTCCCTGGCTGAGGCAACCCTTCCCAGACAGGCTGAGGCCGCAGAACAACATTGTCTGGCGCGAGGGTGTCCAGGTCATGCGCGTCGACCTCCACCTGCACACCGAAATCAGCAACGACTGCAAGACACCCCTGCAGGATATTCCCGGCTGGATGCTCCAGACCAATACCCGCGTTATCGCCGTCACCGACCACGACGAGCAGCGCGGTGGCCCGGCTCTCCGGCAAATCGTAAAAGAAATGGGCCTGGACGACCGCCTGAGTATTATTGACGGTGAAGAGGTGACCACTTCCGAAGGTGAATTGATCGGCCTTTTCCTGCACGAAAAAATCGAGCCTAAACTCTCGCCGGAGGAAACAGTCCGGCAGATCAAGGCTCAGGGGGGGCTAGTTCTGCTCCAGCACGGCTTTGATCCCCTGAAACGCTACCGCCTGCGTCCGGAAGCGACGGCAAGAATCGCAGATCAGATCGACATCGTGGAGGTCTTCAATTCGCGCCTCTCACGTCATCACTGGAACAGGGTCGCCGAAGACTGGGGCCGGGCGCGGCAGTTACCTCTGAGCGCTGGAAGCGATGCCCATACGCTCCAGGATATTGGTGAAGCCTGGGTCGAGACTCCCTTTCGCCTGATCACCACCCCCCAGGATTTGCTCGCCGCTTTGCGAGAAGGCACCGTCGGCGGTCGCTGGACTCACCCAGTCGAGGCATTCGGCATCAAGCAGTGGCGTAACTTCAATGGTCAGTTCCGGCGAAACTAGACCCAGAGACAGTGTTTAGAAGCTTCAGGGATCTCTGCCAGTTAGAAGTAAGTCCGAGTCAGATGAGGCGAAAGCGTGGATTTGCTCAGTGCTTTATAGGCCATGACCTGTTAAACTAGGCAGGCTGAAGGTGACTTCAGACTTTGCTCGGGGGTGACCCGGTTTCGACAGGGGAACTGAAGGCGCTGTTGCGTGTCGAGGTGCCGTTGGCCTCGTAAATAAACGGCAAAGCCATTTAACTGGCAACACTGAATACGCTCTCGCTGCTTAAGTGAGATGGTGACCGCGAAGCCCGGCCTTTGGCGTCGCGCGAACCATAATTAAAGAAGGCTAGCCTAAGCCAGTCTCCATAGCTGAAGGCGAAAATAAATGGAGCTACGGTTTGTGGAAACCCGCCTGCTGGTGATCACAAACCCGACAATTAAACAGCAGGATACACACGTAGACGCACGCTGAATGGACTCTTGGACGGCGGTTCGACTCCGCCCACCTCCACCACCAGACCTCGCTTTAGGGCGGGGTTTACCTTTATACTCGGGAGGCCAAGCTAAACGCTGGCAAAAGCCGGGATGGCGGAAGGGTAGACGCAACCGACTTAAAATCGGTCGAGGCAACTCGTGTGGGTTCAAGTCCCATTCTCGGCACCATTCAAAACCGCATGTGGGATGTCACATGCGGTTTGTGCTTTTCCATAATCCTGGACTGTCGTTTAACTGGTAGTTTGCTGGAACTATGACCGACAGGCCGCACCACAGGGCAAGCTCAGCAGATCGCGGATTGACCAACAGCGCGTTGTTAACCCAATCTCCATCGCTGGTGTCCGCTGAAGGTATTTTTGACGTCCAACTTGCTCCGCCAGCGACTGGCGCAGTCCCCTTTGTATCCGGCACCAGTTATAAACACCCTGAACCAGTCCAGCCAAGGTCATTCGATGGAAGGG
>JAGLBK010000275.1:254-760 GCA_018260275.1 Deinococcus sp. | reverse complement strand
CGTCGGGCTGTCCCATTCTGGCGCTCCACCGCTGAGGTATTTGGCGTCGTGTACCCAAGGCGCTGTAACTCCTGGTTGACCCGTTTCCGAGTCCCAGCAGCAATCGCTGTCCTGACCTTAACCACCCGTTTTCCGTGGTATTCCTTGATGATCCGGACATGCGCCAGGCCCCTTGGGATTCGGTAGGCTTTCCCTGGAAAGCGGCCACGCTTACCCTGACGGGGGGGTTGCCAGGGTGTGCCAAACAATTCTGGAAAGAGGCTCTGGTAGGGCAAATATCCATCGGTGAACAGCACGAGATTCTGGGGAGCGGCAAGCCGCGCCCTTGCGCCGCTCAGCAGAGCCTTCGTCAATTCGGCTGTTCTGCCCCCAACCAATCCCTCAATGACGAACTTGCTTTTTGGGTCGACCACCGTGAAATCCCAGGCTTGCTCGGCTTTCTCGCCAACGAAGCTATGGCGCTCGTCGGGTGGCATGCTCGAGACCTTGAGGGCACGTGCATGCTG
>JAGLBK010000275.1:0-244 GCA_018260275.1 Deinococcus sp. | reverse complement strand
ACCCCAGCTTGACGCATGATTCGAGCAACGGTGGTACGGTGGCAGCCTGTAAGTCTCGCGGTGGACGAGAAGCAATTGCCATCAGTGAGATGATCAACGACGCTGTGGACGCGTTCAGAAGGTAATTTACTCCCCCAGTACGGCGTACCCTTGGTCTCACTGAAGTGGGTGCCACAGGTGCGGCATTGGAGGAGACGGCGCTGTTCAGGGCCATAAAACTTTTTGAGCCTGATGTTGTCACGCC
>JAGLBK010000274.1 GCA_018260275.1 Deinococcus sp. | reverse complement strand
TTATTGGGGGTACATTAATTACAACAGTTTCTAAAATCATCTGTCTATCGGTCCGACCTGTTCTAGTGATGTTCTATGAAAAAACTAACTTTGATGGCCGGTGTAGCTGCAATTGCTCTGAGTCTCTCCGCTTGCGGAAATGGAAACGGTAGTACCACGACTAATAACGGTGGTAGAATGAATAACGGCGGGACCACTACAAATGTCCCCAGTGGCACCAGTGTTCCGGTGATCACTGGCTTTACGCTTTCTGGAAGTTCCAAGACGCTGACAGTTCGTGTGACGACCGCCGCCGTCTGCACCTTTTCTTCCTCTGCTGGTAGCCAGGTCATGACGGCAAATGGCACCACTTCCGATAATCTCTACAATTATACGGTTGCTCTTTCGGGAAGCTATCCAAACTCTTCGGTCGTCTGCAAAAACTCTGCGGGCAGCAGCGCATCTTATACTCTCGGCAATATTAATGTTGGATAAGTAGGTCAACACCACTGGAGCGGACTACTGGTGTTCTCTATTTTAGATTTAATAGAGTAGTGAAATTAAAGAGAGGATACAAATCTGTATCCTCTCTTTATTGTTATCCTGTTTAAGGCAGGTCTGGAAAAGTATCCAGGTCGCTTTTTAAAGCTGAATTACTTCAGCTGATACCCGCTTGCCAGTTCCCGGTACGCCGCTACCTGAGCGTTTTTCCAGGCTTCGTCCTTGCCCAGTTCCTCGGCCAGAATTTCGGCAGTGCGGGGGGCCGCCTTGGCGCTAGCTCTGGCGTTCAGCAGCAGGGCGCGGGTGCGGCGGGCCAGCAGGTCCTCGGCGGTGCGAGCCTGCTCGAAGCGGATGCCCCAGCGCAGTTCGGCCTCGGTGTAGGGCAGCTCGGGGTGCAGCATCCGGTCGGCGCCGGGCAACTGCTGAATGCGCTCGGCGTCGGTGCCATATACCTTCCAGTGATCGGGGCGCTCGTCCTGGCTCCAGCCGTGCAGGTGCAGGCCGGGGGTCAGGGTCAGTCTTTCCGGAAGACTTCCCACCTTCTCGGCCCGTGTTACCACGTCCTCACCCATGCGGCGGTAGGTGGTCCACTTGCCGCCCGTGACCGTAATCAGGCCGCCCGCCGAAACCACGATGGTATGGTCGCGGCTGATCGCCTTGGTGTCGGCGGCGTCGGCAGGCTTGACCAGTGGGCGCAGTCCGGCGTACACGCTGCGCACATCCTCGCGGGTGGGGGCCGGGTCCATGTAGCGGCCCGCCGTGCGCAGGATAAACTCGACTTCTTCATCTAGCGCACGAGGCTCGAAGTCGGTGTTCGGAACGGCTGTGTCTGTCGTGCCAATCACCACATGGTCATGCCACGGCACGGCAAACAGCACGCGCCCATCGTCGGTGCGGGGAATCATGATCGCGCTGTTGCCCGGCAGGAATTTCTTGTCTACAACCACATGTACGCCCTGGCTGGGAGCCACCATGCCCTTGACGTCGGGTGTTTCCATGCGGCGGATGTCGTCTACCCACACGCCAGTCGCGTTGACCACTACTTTGGCGCGGACCTCGTGCAGGGTGCCGCTGTCCTCTTCACGGAAGGTCGCGCCGATGACCCGGTCACCGTCTTTGAGCAGGCCGATCACCGGGGCGTAGTTCAGCGCTACACCGCCGTGATCTTCCAGGGTTCGCAGCAGGGTCACGGCCAGGCGTGAATCGTCGAACTGGCCGTCGTGGTACAGGACGCCGCCTTTCAGCCCTTCTTTTTGCAGGGTGCCCGCCTTGTTCAACGCCTGCTCCTTGTTCAGCAACTTGCTACTTCCCAGCGAAAGTTTGCCCGCCAGTACGTCGTACATCTTCAGGCCGATGCCGTAGAAGGGTTCGGCCCACCAGTCGTAGGCGGGGACCACGAATTCCAGGTCATGCACCAGATGCGGCGCGTTTTTACGCAGCAGGCCGCGTTCGCGTAGCGCTTCACGCACCAGCGACACGTTCCCCTGCGCCAGATAGCGCACGCCGCCGTGAACCAGCTTGGTGCTGCGGCTGCTGGTGCCCTTGGCGTAGTCGTGGCCTTCGAGCAGCAGCACGCTATGCCCGCGCGTGGCCGCCTCGACGGCGCTGCCCAGGCCGGTCGCGCCGCCGCCGATGACCAGCACGTCCCAGACCTTACCGGCTACGGCACTGGCAAGGGAAGTTTTACGGGGGTCCTGTTGAGTTGGTGTCATGTCCTGGCTCCTTGGCGGTCACAGAGGGAAGGGGAGCAGACCGCTTTGAACATATGTTCGCTCTTATTGAACAGATGTTCAAGGGGGTGAGGCTTCATTCTTTTAGGTCGGCGCCAGCGTCTCAATGTCCAGCGCCTCAATGTTGAGAGCCGGACAAAATTCACCACCAAGAAAAACGCTGTCTGGGACGAAGTCTTTTGAAGTGGGATCTACAGACCTAATCAGAGCACTTTCCAAGGGAGGCGCATCCAAACTGCCTTCCAGTCAGCTTTTCTGCCCTGACCCTTATTACCCGCTGCTTCCGGAATGGCATTTTTTGTCGTACCAGCCTTGCATATACAGAATTTTGTCCGGCTTTCAATCAATGACCTCCCGCTGACAGGCCGCCAGCACACTACGGGGATGAAAAAATCCTGGTCCCTGACTGCCCTCGCCCTGACCCTCGGCCTCGCCAGCTGCGCCCCGACTGCCCAGCAGAGCGGAGTCAACCCCGCCGACGTGCTGTTCACCTTCAGCACCGTGGGCGACAGCCGCGAGGACCCCACCACCGAGGGCCTGAACGCCCAGAACAAACTGTGGCTGCAAAATACCCGAGCCTGGACGCGCATCATGAAGGAGTCCAACGCGCAGGGGGCCAAAGCCATGTTCTTCAACGGTGACATGATTATGGGCTATACCACTGACCGCGCCACGCTTGACCGCCAGTACGCCTTCTGG
>JAGLBK010000273.1 GCA_018260275.1 Deinococcus sp. | reverse complement strand
GGGCTGCGGGCCAGCATCGTAGAACACGTGCGGCGCGAACTCGGGCCTATCGGCACGCCCGCCGAAATCCGGGTGGTCGAGAGCCTGCCCAAGACCCGCAGCGGCAAGATCATGCGCCGCGTGCTACGGGCACAGGCCCTGGGGCAGGACCCCGGCGACCTGAGCACGCTGGAAAGCTGAGACCGATCAGCCAGTCAAAAAGGCCCCGGCACATCTGGCAGCCGGGGCCTTTTTCGCTCCTGCTATTTGACCGAAGGGGTCATCTTGACTGGAGGCGTCGCCGTATCGGTACTGACTTTAGGTGTGGGGACTTCATCGGCGCGGCTCTTGTGCGGGTCGGCAGACGGCCCAGACGAGGAAGCCGTGGCGGAAAGGTCCGTTTCGCCCCCCTCCTGAAATTCACCGCTGATATTGCCCTCGCCCGCCTTGACCACATAGACCTCGTTGGTGTCGAGGTTGTACACGATCGAGCCGTCAGTCAGGCGCAGCACGTCGCCGCCCTTGACACTTTCGGCGGGGTTGTCCTGGGTGGCGTAGAGCCGCGCCTCATTTCTAGCGTCGTCGTATTCCACGCGGGCGGCCTTGCTGATGCGCCCGCCCTGGCTCCGCAGCACCACGTCGCCGACCAGCACAGTCTTTTCGGCGTCCACATTGACCTCGATGCTCTGGCTGCTGCCCGACAGCGGGTCCTTGTCATTGTCGCGCCGGAAGGTGATCGGGCCGTCGATGCGGGCCACGCCGTCGGTCTCGTCGTACACCAGTTTCTGCCCGCGCAGCCGGGTCTTGCCCTGGGTCACGTAGACGGTGCCCGCCACCGGTTTGGGCTGCGACGCGACCCCGCACAGGCTGAGGCGGTCCTTGGCTCCGGCGGGGGCCTGCTCCAGAAACCGGGCGGTACCCGCGCTGGCCTCGACCCGTCCGTCGCTGCCTTCCTGACCGTCTTTCGGGGGCTTTTGCGTGACCATCGCCAGCGGCACCCGGATCACGTTCTTGTCGATGGTGATGCGAATACCGCCCGGCCCGCTCTCGCTGAAGACCCCGACGTTGGGGGCGTCGGCGGGTTCGTCGTCACGCGGGCTGCACACCGTATAAATCCCGGTGTCGTCGCTGGTGCCGGTGCGGACCACCAGAATGCGCCGTTCCTTGCCATCCTTGCCCTGGCGACTCAGGGCCATACACGCCTGCTCGGAGCCTTCCACGCAGCGCCCGGCCTTCTCGTGCTCGGTGGGGTCGTTGTTACCGGTGTCGGGTTGATCTGCGCCGTTGGCAGCGTTGGCCGGGTCGGCAGGTTGCGCCGCCGGAAGCGGAGAGGGCGCTCCGGCTGGTGACTGGCTACCTGATGGTTGGCTGCCTGATGACTGGCTGCCTGCTGGTTGGGCGGCTGTACCGGGCAGAGGTTGCGCCGGAACAGTCGGCTTGACCAACGGGGAGGGCGCAGCCGAAGAGCTACCCGGCGAGGGTGCAGGAACCTTCAGCGTGCTCTGACCCACCGTTGGGGTCGGGCTGCCCGACTTGATAACCACCGGAGCCACCATCGGCGCGGGCGTCAGCGTGGGCGGCGCTGAGGGGGGCAGGCCCGGCTGACCAGCGGCCCAGGCCGAAACCGGGCCGACCAGCAGCGCCAAGAGCAGCAACCTTGTCCGGCGCGTCACATTACTTTTCGGTCCGCAGCTTGAACGGATCGGTGGGAATGGTGAATCTGGAGTTCTTGACGCTCACGCGGGCAAAGTCGGTGCGCTGCTCCAGGTAGCCGCTGGCCGGGGCACGCAGGGTCACCTTGCTCTTGCTGTCCACGCTGACGGCGTTGCCGACCACGTAGGCCACGTTCTTCTTGTCGTCGTAGTACACCGCGTCGCCGCTGGTGGTCTGGGTGCCCTGCACCAGCTTCACGCCGCCCTTGACATACAGCGTCTTGCTTCTGGTCAGCGCCCGCACTTCCTGGCCCGAAATGACCAGTTCCTTCTGATTACCCTTGGCGGCGCGGGTCAGGGTCGGGGTGCCGGTCAGCTGGGCCAGTTCACGGTCCTCATCGAAGATCAGCCGGTCGGCGCGGCCCGTCTGGTTGCCGCTGATGAGCTGCACGCCGCCGGTGCTGGTCGAGACGTTGTTGTCCACGTCCAGACTCATCTGACTGGCCTTGATGCTCACGGGGTCGCTGTTGTCGTTCTTTTCCGGCACGAAGGTCGCGCTGGGGTTCCCGCTCAGCACGCCCTGCCCGCTGGCCTCGCTGTACGCCAGCTTCTCGCCCGCCGCGCTCAGGCGGCCACGCGTCACCTGAATGTTGCCGCTGAAATCGGCCAGCCGTTTGCCCTTGGCCTCGATGATCGGGGTGCCCTTGGGGGCCGTGAGCACCGCCTGCTGCGCCGTGATCTGAAGGCTGCTGACGGTCGCCTTGACCGGGTTGGCGGTGAAGGTCAGCGGGCCGTTACGTAGGTCGCCGCGCGGCGCTCCCTGAATATTGATCACGCGCTTCTCGGTTGCGGGGGCAGCAGTTTGCGCCAGGACGCTCAGGCTGGCAGAGCTGAGGACGGCGGCGGTCAGAAGCAGGTTCTTGTTCAGGTTCATGGCAGTCTCCTTGAAGACGGGAAATTTGGAAGACGGGAAATTCAGTGTGGGGAAAGTAGAAGGGGCGGGATTCAGGTCAGCGGGTCGGGTAAGCATTTCAGGTCAGCGGCACCCGCTTACCGCCCCGGCAGGTCTCGGTGGCGTCGAGCGGCGCACTGATCTGCGAGGCCTGGTCGGACCCCAGCACCTGGAACTGAAAATCCATCTGCAGGTGCCCCAAGCGGCCCGTCAGGTACGGCGAATCGACCACCGCCAGCGGAGCGCTGAAGCCCAGGCCCTGCTGGATAGTCACGGGCTGCTCGGGGGTGCCGCTCAGGTCGATATCGGCGCACTGCGACACCAGCGTAATGCGGGCGCG
>JAGLBK010000272.1 GCA_018260275.1 Deinococcus sp. | reverse complement strand
CCAGCGCCACCGGAATAAAGCCTTCCAGAATGACCACGAACAGCACCGCCCGCTCGTTGAGGCCCAGGAACAGGATGGCGAACGGCACGAAGGCGATGCTGGGAACGCTCTGCAACCCCGTCAGGTACGACCCCAGCGTGGCCCGCAGCGGCAGCCACAGCCCCATCAGCAGGCCGATGAACCCGCCCAGGACCACGGCGGCCAGATAGCCGGTGACGACCCGGCGCAGGCTTCCGGCGATGGCGGCCAGTAGTTGTGGCCCGCTGCCCCACAGCCCGTAGCTGATCTCGGTCCACACGGCCCTGGGGCTGGGAAACACGTAGGCCGGGTACAGCTTGAGCACGTCGGTCACCGCGTACCAGACGCCCAGAATCAGGGCCAGTCCCAGCAGTTGCCAGCCCAGCATCTGCCAGCGCGGGGGCAGCGCGGCGGGGCGGGTCAGGTCGGTGTTCTGCGGCAGGGCAGTCATACCGGCTTAACCGTCCTGCCTGGCGTAGGCCCGGCGCAGCACGTCGGCCACTTCGGGGCGGGTGAATTCGGGGGGCAGCGCCTCGCCTGCACGCAGCTTCTCGCGCACTTTGGTGCCGCTGAGAATCAGGTGGTGCGAAGCGTCATGGGGGCAGGTGCGCGGGCTGACCATCTGGTGGCACGACTGGCAATAGAAGGTGTGCTCGAACTTCAGAATCCGGATGCCCAGTTCCCCAGCGGTAAAGTTCTGGAAGATCTCCTGCGCGTCGTAGGTGCCGTAGTAGTGGCCAACCCCGGCGTGGTCGCGCCCCACGATGAAGTGGGTGGCCCCGTAGTTGCGCCTCGACAGCGCGTGCAGGATCGCCTCGCGCGGCCCGGCGTAGCGCATGGCAGCGGGGTAAGTGCTCAGCAGGGTGCGCTGCGCCGGGTAATAGTGCTCCAGCAGCACCTCGTAGGCTTGCATACGGGTGTCGGCAGGTACGTCGTCGTTCGTGGTGCCGACCAGCGGGTGCAGCAGCAGGCCGTCGACCAGTTCCAGCGCCACTTTATGCAGGTATTCGTGGGCGCGGTGAATCGGGTTGCGGGTCTGGAAGGCCACGGTGCTCTGCCAGCCGCGTGCCTCGATCACGGCGCGAACCTCGGCGGGCGTGCGGTGATGGCGGGGAAATTCGCCGCGCGGCACCTCCAGCAGCGTCACCTCTCCGGCCAGATTGACGTCGCCCTGGGCGTACAGCGCCGCCACGCCGGGGTGCGCCGGGTCCTCGGTGCGGTAGACCTCGCGGGCCTCGAAACTCTTGCGGGCCGCGTACTGCTCGCCCGTGTCCAGCAGGCCGACCGTCACGCCGCCGCGCGTCAGCCGGATCCGGCCCCGCAGCCTGGCGGCCTCGGCTTCAGTCACGGGCAGGGTAATCGGCAGGCTCCAGGGGGTGCCGTCACTCAGGCGCAGGTGCTCGATTACCGACAGATAATCGGTCTCACCCAGAAAGCCGCTCAGCGGCGAGTAGGCTCCGGTCGCCAGCAGTTCGAGGTCGGCAAAGGAACGGTCTGAGAGTTCCAGCGCCGGGAGGTGGGCGTATTCGGCGGGGTCGGCCAGCCGGACGCGGTTGACCAGTGTGCCGCCCAGCGGCGTGGGCAAAAAGGTGGCGGGCAGTTCGGTGGTGGTCATGGTCGCTCCTGATGGTAGAGGCTTGATGGTGGATGCCTAATGCTGGATGAAAGAGGTCAACTATTAGGTCAAAAAGAGAGGCCGACTTTACCGGCGACGCCTCAGAGCCTGTTCTCGCCCTGCCACAGCCCGCATTCGGTCTTGCCCTTTCCGGCCCAGCGGCCTGCGCGGGCGTCCTCGCCGGGGCGCACGGCGCGGGTGCAGGTCCAGCAGCCGACGCTCAGAAAGCCGTCGAAATACAGCGGATTGACCGGCAGATCTTGCGCTGCGGCGTAGGCTTCGAGCTTTTCGCGCGTCCAGTGCGCCAGCGGGTTGATCCTGGGGCGCGTACCGCCCACTTCCACAAAGGGAATATCGGCGCGGGTCGCCGCCTGATCGCGGCTGCGGGCGTTCAGCAGCGCGGGCGGATTCTTGCGCCTTAGAAAGTCTTGCAGCGGGGCCACTTTCCGCACGGCGCAGCAAGCGTCGGGGTCGCTGGCGTACAGCGTGGGGGGCGTCTGGCCGTCTTCGGGGTGCGCTCCGGCATTCAGCGTCACGAAGTTCAGCTCGGGGTAACGCGCCGCCAGTCGGTCACGGGTCGCCAGCGTTTCAGGAAAGTGGTAGCCGGTGTCCACGAACACCACGTCGCCCCGGTAGCCCGCCCTGGCCGCCAGATCAATCAGCACCATGCCGTTGAGGTTGAACGCGCTGGGCATCAGCAACTCCGGATACGTGTCCAGCGCCCAGCGAATGACCTCCTGCGGCCCGGTTTCCGGCGTGAAAGCTGGGACCGTCAGCGGCTCCTGGCGCGATTCGGCGGCGGTCATGCGTCCAGTCCCAGTTTGTCCAGCAGTTTTTTGACACCGTCCTGCACGCTGATCTGGTTAGTTCGCAGGTGCAGGTCGGGGTCGCTCGGGGCCTCGTAAGGGTCGGACACGCCCGTGAAATGCGGGATTTCCCCAGCGAGTGCTTTCAGGTACAGGCCCTTCACGTCACGCTGCGTCACGACTTCCAGTGGCGCGTCCACGAATACTTCGATGGCGCCGGGCAGGGCGTCCAGCACCTCGCGGCGGGTGTCGGCGTAGGGGCTGATCGCACTGACCAGCACCGTCACGCCGTGCCGGGCGAGCAGTCCGGCCACGAAGGCAATGCGGCGCACGTTGGTGTCGCGGTCCTCACGCGAAAAGCCCAGTCCTCTGGACAGATTCTCGCGCACGGCGTCGCCGTCGAGCAGTTCCGTCGGAATGTTCCGCGCCCTGAGTTCTTCGTAAAGCGCAGCGGCCAGCGTGCTTTTGCCCGCGCCGGAAAGCCCGGTAAACCAGACCACGCGGCCTGTCTTTTCGGCTGGCCTGGG
>JAGLBK010000271.1 GCA_018260275.1 Deinococcus sp. | reverse complement strand
ATTCGTTACCGCCAGCTCCCGGCCAAGCTTCTTGGCCTGAACACCGATGCGACATCAACTTAACTCGTTATCAATAGGTTGGCCGCTCCGCGTCCCCTCAGAACTCCTTTTGCCTACTTGCTCTGTTTCGCAGAGGGAGATGACACCATCATCACCCGGCAGATCCTGACCTGGGAAGAGGAATAAACGAGGCGATTTTGCCGACGACGCGCCCGTCGTGGTGACGTGGCTTACCGGTCAGGAGCACGTCCACGGTCTGCCCGTCTGGCCGGAGCAGGCGCAGCCTTAAGTCGAGGTGCTGGCCGCTCCACTGCTCCAGGGTGGCTGGAACGAGTCGTGGATCGCTGGATACCGACTGCCTGTCTACGAAGTCCAGCGGGGTGCGGTTCAGGATTTCGCTGGACGTACGGCCCACCAGTTGCTCAAAGGCGTGGTTCACGTAGACGAAACGGCCGTTTTCATCCATGACGGTCAGGCCGATGTCGGTACTTTCCATGAGCTGCTGTGCCAAGTCCAGTTCCTGCTTGTAGGTGTGTTGCAACTGCTGATTGTGGCTGATGACCTGACGCAGCCGGGCAAAGAGCCAGATCAGCAGAATCTGCAAGCCCAGCAGCAAAACAAAAAAGACCGGCCCATCAGGCGAGATGGGCATATTTTTAACGATCAGGCGTTGGAACACCCGGACGGCCATCAGGCTGTCTATGATTAAAAAGACCGCGAATATCACATACGTCCAGCGGTATTCGGGGACGTGTGCAGGCATCACCAGAGTATCGGGCAAATGGTCTGACACCCGTCTTACAGCCACACTTTCTGGGCAGCTTCTATGATTGGCCTATGACCAGCACCCCGACGGCCCCCACATCGGCTCCCAGCAAACTGCTTTACAGTGGCCCGGCGGGTAAAGTCTGGACCGACAGCGTGGAGCTGTACGGTCTGAAAGCCCAGGGTGTAAAAGTGCAGGGTGTGATGCCCGGCGGCCCGACCAACCAGCCCACCCCCGCCGAGATGGAGGCGGTGCAGAGTGCCGCCAGAAACGCCTACGGCCCGCTGAAACCCTGGATGGTGATTGCCGCTTCTTTTGTGTTGCTGGTCGCGCTTAGCCTGTTGCACGCGCCGTTCTGGCTGACGCTGTTGCTGGCGCTGGCACTGACTGCTGCCCTGGTGGCTCTGCCCATTTCGCGCCAGTTCCGGGCCTTCAGCGGCCTGTTCGAGCGGCGCGAGGAAGTGACCATTCTACTCAGTGAAACGCCCACGCAGATGGTGTCCAGCATGGTGGAAATCGGCCCCGACACGCCGACGCAAACGCTCAGTGCCGCGCGGCAGCCGGTGGCGGTGGTGGTGACTGGCCTGCCGCTGGCCGAGCGGGTCAAGCTGGCGGGGGCGGTCACGCGGCAGCTGGCGATGGGGCAACTGGCAGCGCGGCGGGGGAAATGACCCTTCAGCAACAACGCTGGCTTTACGGCCTCATCAATTTTATTGCCTTAGCTGTTTGCGTGGCTTTGATCTGGCTTTATATCGCTGTTTATAATGAATTTCCCGACTGGCCTAAGCATTGGCGTACCGTTTTAATTTTAAGTTTGCAAGGAAGCGGGGCGCTGGTTGGGTTATCTCTGGTTTTACTGCTCACTACATGGCTTCCGCATTTGCAAAAGATGCAGGCAAGCCGCCTTTTTGTTGCCGCTATCAGCTTTGCGAACCTTGTTATGTTACTTCCCAATACGTACACCTTTCGTCATGGAAGCCTGGCTATGAGGCAAGAAAGGGCACGAGTTGAACAGCAAAGCAGCAATAATATTCGCAAGGCAAATCCTGGTATCTGGCTAGCCGAAGCGGGTTTTTTCCCGGTGACGTGCAATGGGCCGAACACGACACAATTGTGTTTCGGCACTCAGCTTCAGGGCGACATCTGGTCCAAAGTCACCAAAGCAGTCAGGCCAACAGGTGAGCCACCCGTCTGGAAACTGTCTGCTGCCGCAAAAGCTCCGAGCGACTACCGCACTGGAACGACTAAAATGCTGCTTTCTGTGGGGTATGGGGTAGAAGCGCCCATTCCATATCGTGTGGAATATGGTGAGCGCAATCCAGAGATTTCAATTATGACAAGCTGGCCCGACAAAGCAGTTCAGGCTTTACCCCACGGCGTCATTACAGAACGGGAAAAATGGTTGCGTTGGCAGGTTTTTCACCGTTATCTGATTTTTACTCCATTAGACTGACCACGCGGGAGGCGGGCGAGCTTGTAGGCACCTCACACGCACGCGTGACCCAGCTGGAGCGCGGCGGCGACAGCCTGAATCTGATGACGGTCAGCCGCACCGCCTCCCGTCTGGGCTACCGCACCAAGCTGGTCTTCGAACCGGAAAACGGCGATGGGCCGAGCGTGACGGCTCCTTTGCCGGGGGCGTGAAGCAGTAAAATGGTTGAGATGCGCGAAACCATGCCCAGCTACGAAGAATTGAACGCTCAGGTTCTGCGTTTTATGGGTGATGGGCAAAGACATACCAGAGTTGACATCAAAGACGAAGTAGTGCGGCGGGCGCAGCTCTCGCCAACCGTGTTGGAAGAAAAACTTCCCAATGGCAGCCCCCGCGCTCAGTACCGTGTCGGCTGGGCGTGTAGCAATCTTTTCCGGGCTGGTCTTTTGGAGAGACCAGAGCGGGCGGTCTACCAGATTTCCGAGGCTGGAAAACTGCTCCTGCCCCACCTTTCTGACCGGTTGACGGAAAAGGATTTTGAAGCTCAACCGCGCTGGCAACAGTATCTGGCCGAACGTAGACAGCTCCAGAGTGCGCGGGGCGATGCGGCCCAGGTCGTTCAGGTTCTCCCTCAGACTGCTCTCTAGGGTACAAAAGTTGAGGGTAGAAGAAGAAAGTCGGCTCCTGTACGGTTTTTTCTGCGATGAAAGACCGACGAAGCCGACATCTTCAGTATGACCTGTTCGCCACGCTCCAAGCTCACTTCGAGATTGACCCCAG
>JAGLBK010000270.1 GCA_018260275.1 Deinococcus sp. | reverse complement strand
CACCGACCAGACCGGGGCCAGCCGCGTGCTGAGCATCAAGCAGCGCGGCGAAAGCTGATATGGACTTCGTGACTATTGACGACGCGGTAAGTTCGTGTCTGACTGTTGGTATTCACCGGTCAGGTCGTCAGCTCTGGGCATGAGCCATGAGGATTTTTCCCACAGCTCATGGCTCATGGCCCAGAGCTAAAACAGCGCCAAATCTGATGGACAGGCGTCACCGAGTTTGCAAGCCATCTTACTTGAGGGGCACGGCAGGCACAGGCGGGCGCTGGTCTGGATAAAGTAAGGGCTGCGGCTTTTGCGCGTGCCAGTCGAATCGGGCAATGAACTTACCGCAGGAATCCTGCCGGAACACATACAGGTAACGGTCGGTAAACCGCACGTCGGGAATGCTGCCCTGGTAGTTCATGGGGCCGCAGCCAGCCCGCGCCGGAACGCTCAGCGGCAGCTTTTGCACCTGTGCAGAGGCAATATTCACCCGCCAGAGCGGCACAGTCTGCGGCGTATTCGTGGGTAACGCCACGCCGAAATCAAGCATCAGGGCGTCCCGACCATCCGTACCCAGGAAATCCTGCCGCACCAGCCAGCGCGTTTTACCGGTCGCCACGTCCAGGCCGTACACCCTGCCGAACATCGGTTCGCCGCTGCTGGCCTGCACGATCAGCGTTTCCGGCGTGCTGGTGACGATCCGGGCCGAGGCGTTCGCCACGTAGTCGAGCAGGCGATTTTGCCAGAGTCTGCGCCCCGTCGGCAGGTCGTAGGCCGTCAGAAAAATGTTGCTGGCAGCGCCGTCGCTGCTGACCAGAATCACCCGTCGCGGCGTGACCCACAGTTGTAGCCCGGTGGGTCGGGCAAAAGGCCCCGTCGCCTGCCAGACCACCCCGCCGTTGTGCCGGGCGACCAGTCCCCCAGGCCGGGCCTCGAAGATCCAGGCGCTGTAGTGCCCGCTGGCCTGCACGGTGGTTTGCAAGGGGGGCGTCGGAACCGCGTCTGCTGGCCCGCCCAGGAGTGTCAAGAGGGTCAGCAGTCTACGCATATCCTCAGGCTAAATAACCCGGCTGATGAGACTCTGAACAGAGGCAGCCGCACCCGATCTGGTCAAGGTGCGGCTGCCGGATCCATACGGCCTCAGGTCTTATTTCACCACGACGGTATTGAACTGATCGCTGTTGGTCGGGTTCGGTGTCCAGCCGGTCACGTTCTTGCGGCTGGCGCACAGTGGGCGGCTGTGGACCATCATGATCCGCACCGCCGAGTCGTAGGCCAGTTCCTGCGCCCTGGCGTAAAGTTTGCCCGCCTCCGCCTGCGACCTGGCCGCGCTGGCCTGATCCAGTAGCTTCTGAAGGGCCTTGTTCTCGTAAGCGGTATCCGGTTCCCCGCCGGGGCCGAAGTGCGGGTCGTAGAACGTGCTGGGCGAGCCGTAGCTGCCGCTCCAGCCCAGCATGTACAGGTCGAACCCCGGCTTCTGGCGGCTGTCTTCCAGGTACTTGGCCCAGTCCTCCGTTTTCAGGACAGTCTTGATCCCCACGGCGGCGAGATCGGCGGCCATCGCCTCGGCAATGGGCTTGGGCGTGGGGAAATACGGGCGCGACACGGGCATGTACCACAGGTTCAGCGTCAGGCCGTTGGCGTATCCGGCGTCGGCCAGCAGCTTTTTGGCCCTGGCTATGTCGGGGGCCGCGCTGCTCGGTACCTTCTTGCTGTTGGCCCAGTCCAGCGCGGGCGGCGCGATGCTGTTGTCGGTGGTGCCCAGCTGGCCCCAGAACGACTCCACGATGGCCGGGCGGTTGATCGCGTACATGATGGCCCGCCGGACCCGCACGTCCTGCAACTCCTTGCGCGTTCCGGTGTAGATGTTCAGCATGCCGACGTTGAAGCTGGGTTTCAGGATCGGCGTGAGTTTGGCGTCGGCCTGCACGGCTTTGAGGTCGGTGGGCGTCAGGTCGCAGGTCAGGTCCACACCCCCGGCCCGCAGTTCGTTGAGGCGGGCGCTGGGGTCCTTGAGAAAGCGGAAGACCAGACCGTCGTTTTTGGGTTTGCCGCGCCAGTGGGTCAGGTTCGGCTTCAGAACGATGCGGTCGCCCGTTTGCCAGCTGCCCAGGCTGTACGGCCCGGTGCCCACTGCGCCGCCTGCCGGGGTGCCGTAGTTGGCGCCCGCTTTTTTGACGGCGCTGGGGCTGGCGATACCGAAAAAGCTGGTGCTGATGCGGGCCGGGAAGTCGGCTACTGGGCGGGTCAGGTTGAAGGTCACGCTGTAATCGCCGCTTTTGGTCACGCCGCTCAGCACACTCTCTTTGCCCTTCGACTCGCCCATGATCTGGCCCCAGCTTTCCATGAGGTGACCGTTGCGCGTCGCGCTGGCCGCGTTCCACCAGCGGTCCACGTTGAAGATCACGGCGTCGGCATTGAACGGCGTACCGTCGTGGAACTTGACGCCGCGGCGCAGGTTGAACGTCCAGCTTTTCATGTCCGGGCTGGCTTTCCAGTCCAGTGCCAGCCCCGGCCCCAGTATGGTCGTGCTCGGCTTGAACTCGCCCAGCGTGTCGTAAATCTGGTTTTGCACCGTGCTGGAATTCGAGTCGATGATGTTGCCCGACTCCAGTGAAACGGGTTCGCCCCCCGCGCCGTAGATCAGACTGGCGGCCTGCGCGGGCACCAGACTCAGGCCGACGCTGACGATCAGAGCAGTAAATGTACGCTTCATGAAAAGACCTCCCTTAACTTTGGTGAGGCACTATGGCACGCCAGCGGCCTCCCGACTTTCCCCCTGTCTGTGTCGGCCCCTGTCTGTTCCGGCTTCCGGCCAGTGCGGAAGCGGAGCGCTACAAAAAAAATCCCCCGTCGCCAGGACAGGGGAGAGAAACTTTAGACACTGGTCCTGCTAAGGACAACCAAGTTTGTCTTTAGAGCGTGTTTATAAAGGGTCAGGGTGGTGGGATGCTTTGAGGTGTGAAACGCAAAGCTTACCCAACCAACCTGACC